>JAQSWC010000364.1 GCA_029266815.1 Paucimonas sp. | reverse complement strand
GTCATTTTTGAATCGCATGGAAATGCGGCACAGCGGAGACCAGATGACATTAACCAAGCGTTATTGACGTGTCCCCAAATCCGCCTGCCCCAAACAAGAAAAGCGGCCTAAGCCGCCTTTCTTGTTACCTTTCCGGTTTTCAGTCTTCCGCCTTCAAGCGGCGCTTGCGCACCGCATCCGCCAGATTATCCAGCAGGCCGACCGTTTCTTCCCACCCGATGCAGCCGTCAGTCACCGACTGGCCATAAGTGAGTTCCTTGCCGGGCACCAGGTCCTGACGACCCGCGACGAGGTGAGACTCGACCATTACACCGACGATGCGGGTATCGCCACCTGCGATCTGTTCGGCAATGTTGGCGCAGACCGGGACCTGGTTCTCCGGTTTCTTTGAGCTGTTGGCGTGCGAGCTGTCGATCATCAGACGAGCAGCCAGACCGGCAGCACCGATATCCTTGCAGGCTGCATCAACGCTGGCGGCATCGTAATTGGGCGCCTTGCCGCCGCGCAGAATGATGTGGCAATCTTCGTTGCCGGCGGTGGAGACGATAGCGGTATGACCGCCCTTGGTCACCGACAGGAAATGATGCGGCTGGGATGCGGCCTTGATGGCATCGACTGCAATCTTGACGTTGCCGTCAGTGCCGTTCTTGAAACCGACTGGGCACGACAATCCGGACGCCAGCTCGCGATGCACCTGAGACTCCGTCGTACGCGCACCAATCGCACCCCAACTGATAAGGTCAGCCACATATTGCGGGCTGATCACGTCGAGGAATTCGGTGGCGGCGGGCAAACCCAGTTGATTGATGTTCAGCAGCAGCTCGCGCGCAATGCGCAAGCCTTCATTGATGCGGAAGCTGTTGTCCATGTAGGGATCGTTGATGAGCCCTTTCCAGCCGACCGTGGTGCGCGGCTTCTCGAAATACACGCGCATGATGATTTCCAGATCGGCGGAGAGGCGCTCACGTTCCTTCATCAGGCGGTTGGCATATTCCATTGCCGCTTTGGTATCGTGGATCGAGCAGGGGCCGATGATGACCATCACACGGTCATCCTGGCCATGCAGGATGCGATGCAAGGCATTGCGCGCACCGGAAGTCACTTCCGACACCTTGTCCGATGCGCCGAATTCGCGAATCAGGTGGGATGGGGGTACGAGCTCTTTCATCTCGCGAATACGCAGGTCATCGGTACGGGGCATGGTGTTCTCCATTTTTTAAAAATCAAATCTGTAAAAACAAAAACCGCCATTTCTGGCGGTTTGTCGAAATTCGGTTTGGGCTCTCTTACTTTGCTGCGTGAACCTTCCGCTTTTCCACCGCCATCGGGCTGGAATAGCTAAAGAAAAAATAAACGAAAAAGCTTGAGAGGTTCATTTTTTGCGGCTTTTGGCTGCTGGATTCGGCTAATAGTGCATGAAATCAAGAAGTTTGGCAAGCGATCGGCGCAAACTAGGCTGTTCCTCCAACTGTCAATCCATCCAAACGCAGCGTGGGCTGCCCCACGCCTACCGGCACGCTCTGGCCCTCTTTGCCACACACACCCACGCCGCTGTCGAGCCGCATGTCATTGCCAATCATCGACACGCGATTCAGCACATCCGGTCCATTGCCGATCAGCGTCGCACCCTTGACCGGATAGCTCAGCTTGCCGTCCTCAATCATATAGGCTTCACTGGCCGAAAATACGAACTTGCCATTGGTGATATCAACCTGCCCGCCGCCGAAGTTGACCGCATATAGCCCATTCTTCACCGAAGCGATGATCTCTGCCGGATCCTTGTCGCCGGCCAGCATGTAGGTGTTCGTCATCCGAGGCATGGGCAGGTGCGCGTACGATTCACGGCGCGCGTTGCCGGTGACCTTCATGCCCATCAGACGCGCATTCAATGTGTCCTGGATATAGCCTTTGAGAATGCCGTCCTCGATCAGCGTGGTGCACTGGGTCGGATTGCCTTCGTCGTCGATATTGAGCGATCCTCGCCGGTCGGCAATGGTGCCGTCATCCACCACAGTGACTCCCTTTGCCGCCACGCGCTCCCCTATCCGCCCCGAAAATGCGCTCGACCCTTTGCGGTTGAAGTCACCTTCGAGTCCATGGCCGATGGCCTCATGCAACAGTATGCCGGGCCAGCCTGCGCCGAGCACGACGGTCATTGCACCGGCAGGCGCAGGACGTGCTTCTAGGTTGACCAATGCAGAATCGACTGCTTCGCTTGCGTATTTTTCGAGCAAGGCATCGGTAAAGTAAGCATAGTCGTATCGTCCGCCACCGCCACTGGAACCCATTTCCCGGCGACCCTCTTGTTCCGCGATCACGGTGACCGAAATGCGTACCAGCGGCCGGATGTCTGCAGCCAGCACGCCATCGCTGCGAACCACCAGCACTACGTCGTATTCACCGGCAAGGCCGGCCATCACCTGCACCACGCGGGGATCCTTGGCGCGGGCAATACGCTCTATCTTCTCGAGCAGCTTTACCTTGGCGGTCGCATCGAGAGAATTGAGCGGATCATGCGGCAAATACAGCGAACGCCCGCCGCCGGGCTTGATGCCTGACGCCAGCTTGATCTTGCCAGCCCCTTGGCGCGCAATGCTGCGCGTGGCCGCAGCGGCGTCCAGCAAGGCCTGTTCGGAAATTTCATCTGAGTAGGAAAAAGCGGTGCGGTCACCCGATACGGCACGTACGCCGACGCCCTGGTCAATGGAGAAACTGCCGGTCTTGACGATGCCTTCCTCCAGGCTCCATCCCTCGTTCTTGGTGAACTGGAAATAGAGATCGGCATAGTCGACCTTATGCGTGAAGATGCTGCCGAGAGCATTCAGCAGCTTGGATTCATCAAGGCC
>JAQSWC010000363.1 GCA_029266815.1 Paucimonas sp. | reverse complement strand
GACGCGTTGTAATGATAGTGACGCCGGTGGCAAATTGGGACAGCGCAGCACGGAAATGGCGAGAATCGAATTCAGGTGGCGTGGCGCTTTGCGGAGGGGAAGACATTCAGATGCTCATGAAGACTCAATGACGACCATTATGCCGAAAAAGAAAATTCCTGGCGAACAAGCTGTGGTGCATTGAGCGAGCGCAGAGGCAGGCCTAAACCGCTCGCTTGGTTGATCGTGCTGCGATGGAAGCCCTTCGCACCAGAATACCCGGGGTACGTCGCAGGAATCGAGCCGGTTTTGCCGCTATAGGTGAGCTGTTGCGGAAATTCGGCCCCATACAGGCAAGTTTGAACTACAGTGTAATCGTGCCTGCATGAAAGGAACGGTTATGGCTATGGAGACGGCGGTGTTGGGCGGTGGTTGCTTCTGGTGTCTGGAAGCGGTTTATCAGCAGATCAATGGCATGGAGGCAGTGGAGTCCGGTTATGCGGGCGGCGAATTGCCCAATCCGACCTATGAACGGGTGTGCTCCGGCTCTTCCGGGCATGCTGAAGTGGTAAAGATTAGCTTCGATCCCTCCGTGGTGAGTTATCGCGAGCTGCTCGAGATTTTCTTCACCATGCATGATCCGACTACGTTGAATCGGCAAGGGAACGATGTAGGGACGCAATACCGGTCGGTGATCTACTACGCCTCGCCCGAGCAGCAGGAAACCGCAAAAAAAGTCATCGCCGAGATGGCAAACGTATGGGATGCGCCCATTGTGACCGAGTTGAGCCCACTTCCGGATTACTACAAGGCCGAGGCCTACCACCAGAATTACTTCGTCAATCATCCCATGCAGGGATACTGCGCCTTCGTGGTTGAACCGAAGGTGGCGAAAATCAGAAAGACGTTTGCTGAAAAGATAAAGCCCGAAGCAGCATAAGTGTCGGCTCCAGCAAGCTTTGCCCAGGTCCTGTCTACCTGATCAGGGCTGCAGCCGTTGCCGCGCCCAGCGTCCGGTATCGTCCAGCGTGTAAAGAATGCGGTCATGCAGGCGCGAGGGGCGCCCTTGCCAGAATTCGATCCGGTCCGGAACCAGGCGATATCCCCCCCAGTGCGAAGGGCGAGCAGGCTCCGTGCCGCAACGCTTCTCCGCTTGTATGAATTTTTCTTCCAGGACATCGCGGTTGCCGATAGGCCGGCTTTGATCGGATGCAATCGCGCCGATACGACTGCCCAGCGGCCGGCTTTGGAAGTATGCGTCGTTCTCCGTATCCGATGTGCGCGCGACCTTTCCCTCGATGCGTACCTGACGTTCCAGCTCTATCCAGTGAAACAGCAATGCGGCATACGGGTTGGCTTCCAGATCCTTGCCCTTGCGGCTCTGGTAATTGGTGAACCAGGTGAAGCCTTGTTCGTCCACAGCCTTGATCAAGAGAATGCGGGATGAGGGCCTGCCGTCCACGCCCACGGTAGCGACACTCATCGCGTTTGCTTCCGGCACCTGCGCCGCAAGCGCTTCCTCGAACCACTTTATGAATTGGGCAATGGGGTCGGCATCAACGTTTTCTTCGGACAAGCTGGCACGCGCATAATCCTTGCGCTGATCAGCAATCGACATGTCTTTCTCCCTGTGAGACGCTTTTGCCGGTATTTTATCTCGCGCCGTCAGTGCTGCGCCGCCTTGCGCCAGGCAATTGGCACACCGGCGATGATCATCGCACCCATGCCCCAGAACACCGGGAACAATCCCAGCGTGGCGCCTGCGGCACCGAATGCCAGCGGCAGTACGACTTGGCTCGCATTGCTAATCGTGACCCTGATGCCTACCGCTTCTCCCGCACGCCCCGGCGGGGAGGCGTGATGCAATAGTGCCAGCACGTTGGGCTGGCTGGAACCGAGCGCAAGGCCCAGCACCGCGGTAACCAGCATGATGGACATCGGGGTCTCCATCAAGGGCAGAAGAAGATAGCAGCCCACCGCCAGGGTCAATGCGGTCGTCAGCACCTGCCATTCGGAGTAGCGGCGCGAAATCCAGTGCATGGCCAGCCTGATGACAAAGGTGGAGGCAGAGAAGCAGCCGATGATTAGGCCGATGGTCGAAGCGGAAAAACCGAGCTCGGTGCCGTGGATCGGCATAACGAAGTTGAATAGATCCCATGCAGATCCCAGCAGCACACTAACCAGATAGATGCGCCTCATCTCTCGATCGCGCAGCAGATCAAGTACGCCTCCGTTTCGTCCCTGCGCGTGATGCTCGGGCGCCGGCACCCGATTCAATCGACCCGTCATTATCAGCAGCAGTGACAGCACCGCGAAGCCGCCGAAAGTGAGGTACGCCGCCGTGTGCCGGCTATGTTCAATAACAAAGCCGGCAATCACTGGTCCGATAAAGCTCGACGTGGAATAACCGAGTGCAAGCCAACTGAAATTGGCTGAACGCGTTTCGCTCGAACTGAGTGAGCCGACTGCGTGTTGCGTGGCGATATGCACGACGACAAACCCGCTGCCGATTGCTATCACCGCTAGATAGAGCAGGTAAGTGCCGGGCTGAATGGCGCAAATGACGCAGCTTGCCAGCATGAGCGCCGCGCCCACAAGCATCGGCAAGCGGATTCCGACACGGTCGATCCAGCGACCGGTGCGCACGGCGAACATCATCGGAAAAAGCGCGAAGAGCGCGATCAGGAAGCCGATCTCGAATTCCGACAGATGCAGGGACAGTGCGTACAGCGAGGTGGTCATGCGCACGCCGGCCAGAGCCGCGTGCGCCACCATTGAAATGAAGATCACCCGAATTCTAGAGGAAAATTTATGCGCTTGCTGTCCGTTAAAATGGAGCGATGGAAAAAATCGCTTCTCCCGCAACATTTTCATATCCGAATGACATCGATTTCGATCGTCGTTTCGGCGGCATTGCACGTCTTTACGGAAAAGCAGCGTTCGATCGCTTTCGCGGATCCCATATATGCGTGATCGGTGTAGGCGGTGTCGGTTCCTGGATCGCGGAAGCGCTGGCCCGCAGCGCAATTGGAAAACTGACACTGATCGATCTCGATAATGTGGCAGAGTCGAACATCAATCGTCAGATACATGCGTTGAGCGATACGCTGGGACTCGCGAAGGTGTTTGCATTAAAGCAGCGAATCGCGCAGATCAATCCGTATTGCATCGTCGATGACATTGAGGATTTCATTACTGCCGACAATCTCGAACAGATGATCGGTGCAAAGCACTTTGATTTCGTCATTGATGCAATCGACGATGTCGGTGCGAAGACCGCGCTGATAGCGTATTGCCGCGACAAGGGAATCAGGCTGGTCACGATAGGCGGTGCGGGAGGGCAGACAGATCCGACGCGCATCGAGATCCGCGACCTGTGCCGCACGGAACAGGAACCATTGCTGGCGAAAGTGCGCAAGCGTTTGCGAGCGCGACACGGCTTTCCTCGCGGGACGAAAAACAAGTTCGGCATAGATGCTGTGTTCTCTACCGAGCCGCTGCGTTTCCCCGATGGACAGGAATGCAACATTGATGCCGACGAGGAAGATGTGCAGGGAGTTACCGGTCTCAACTGCGCAGGCTTCGGATCATGCGTCGCAGTGACGGCAAGTTTCGGCCTGGTGGCAGCAGCACATGTTTTGCGAAAATTGGCGGCCGAGTGTGTAGACTCTTCCGAGGATAACGGCGCTAGATCTTCCTGAAGCACAGTTCATGAAGAATCCGGTATTCAACACCGGATGGCGACGTTGTCGACTGGACCAGCGTGAAACGGTTTGCCTGCCAGGATAGGGGCGGGAATGCAATAGTTGCCGGAGGAGCTGCTTTGCGCGCAAGCGTAACGTGTGGACGGAACTGCGCCGTGTCGTCGAAGAATATTTCGTTGCTCCGTAATTCTTCCTGCAAGCTGCGATGAAGCTCCGTCAACGGGGGCGGCACCTCGCTCGGACCTGCCCATGCAATCTCTGCTCGCCTGAAGTAGCCGAATATATCGATCACCAGGGCGATCGGTTCGCTCGGCAATTTGTGCATGAGAGATTCCAGTGCCGGCAGAAGGGAGAGCGGTTGTTCGCCGAGAAACGCCAGGGTCAGATGAAGATTTTCGGGGCGGCTCCGTTTACCTGTCACGTGAACCTGCAACTTGACCAAGGCGTCGCGCGTATCGTCATCCGGCCACAGCGCGTAAAAAAGCCGCATGCTTTCCGACCGTGATTTGTTCATTACGATTTTCCGAGTGACTCGTTCAACTGCTGAGTCACGCGTACAAAGGTGGTGCGTTTGGTCAGCTCCTTGAGCTTGTGCGCGCCTACGTACGTGCATGCCGAGCGTACACCGCCGAGGATATCTTGCAGCGTGTTTTCCACCGGGCCGCGATATTCCACCAGCACTTCCTTGCCTTCGGAGGCTCGGTACTGCGCTACTCCTCCCGCATATTTGTCCATGGCCGCGCGGCTGCTCATGCCGTAGAAGCGCTTGAATTTCCGTCCGTCGCGTTCTACTACTTCTCCGGCGCATTCATCATGACCCGCGAGCATGCCGCCCAGCATGATGAAATCCGCGCCCCCGCCGAATGCCTTTGCGAGATCACCCGGTACCACGCAGCCGCCGTCAGCACATATTTGCCCGCCGAGCCCGTGCGCTGCATCAGCGCATTCAATCACGGCGGATAGCTGCGGATACCCGACGCCGGTCATCTTGCGGGTGGTGCAGACCGAGCCGGGGCCGATTCCGACCTTGACGATATCAGCACCGGCAAGTATCAGTTCTTCGGTGATGTCGCCGGTCACCACGTTGCCGGCCATGATGGTCAGATCGGGATGCTCATCGCGGATGCGCTTGACAAAGCGGATGAAGCTTTCGGTATACCCATTGGCCACGTCGATGCACGCATAGCGGATGGCGCTGCCGGCGCGCTTCATGACGGCCGAAAATTTTTCGTAATCGGCCTGGCCTATGCCCATCGAGTAGAAAGCCGTGGAGAACGCAAGGCCTTCCTTCTCCAGCGAGGTGAAGAAGGACAGGAGATCATCTTCCGGATAGTGTTTGTGCAATGCGGCCGACAAGCCATGCCGGCCCAGGGCGCGAGCCATTTCCATGGTGCCCG
>JAQSWC010000362.1 GCA_029266815.1 Paucimonas sp. | reverse complement strand
CGGCTCCGTCGAAGGAAACGGCACGGTTGCGCTCGAGCTTGAGGGCGGACGGCTTTCGCTGTCTCCGGCTTCGCGCATCGATGCCGCGGTCAAGGCGAACTTCCCTCGCCTTCAAAGCATTGCCTCGTTGGCAGGGCCGCAGATCGCCCTGTCCGGCAGCGCCGTGCTGGATGTGACGGTAGATGGGACAATCGGCAAACCGGTTGTTTCTGGCATGCTTGAAGGCGACCAGCTCGCGCTCACCTGGTATGACCAGGGCGTACGCCTGCACGACGGCACCGTACGCATTGCACTGAACGATAACGTCGCCGAGCTGCGCCGCTTCGAGTTTCGCGGCGGAGACGGCCGCTTGACTGCCAGCGGCAGCGTGCCGCTGGACCGCACCGTGCGCAAGCTCAGCGCAGTCATCGTCGCGGAAAAACTCCAACTGCTGTCCAGCCCTTCCGCGCAGCTCATCCTTTCGGGCCGCGCCAATGCAGTCAGCAGTGAAGGCGTGCTGACACTCGGCGGACGATTCAATGTCGACCGCGCACTTTTCAGCCTGCCGGAAAAAGCGGCGCCTCGCCTGGATGACGACGTCATCGTGATCCGGGGAGATCCGCGCAAGGCGCCCGCGCGAAAAGGAAATGCTCCTGCTAAGGCCGGCCCCTTCACGCCGCGCGTCGATATCATGCTCGACCTGGGCGACGCTTTTTACTTCAATGGCTCGGGCGCCGATTTGCGGCTCGCTGGCGTATTGCGCCTCTTCAGCGAGCCGGGCGAAGAACCGCAGGCGGTAGGTGCAGTGCGCATTGCCGAAGGCACCTATGAAGCCTTCGGCACAGAATTGGTCATTGAGCGAGGTGTGATCAATTTCTCCGGGCCGCTCAAGGAGCCCAACCTCAATATCGTGGCGATGCGGCGCGAGGAAGACGTGGCGGCAGGTGTCCGCATTACCGGCAATGTGGATCGCCCGCGCGTGCAAGTCATTTCCGAACCGGAAATGCCTCAGGAAGAAAAATTGTCCTGGCTGGTATTCGGCCGCCCGGGCGGAGGCAACGAGCAGGGGCAGGCGCAGGCGGCGGCCAAGGGTGCAGCGCTCGGGCTGCTCAACAAATTCGGCAGCAATCGCGTTGCCAAATCGATCGGGCTGGATTCGCTGTCGATCGGCGCCAGCGAATATGGCAAGGCCGGCACCCAGGTGGTCAGTCTGGGCAAGGAAATTTCCGACCGGCTTTTCATCGGCTTCGAGCAGAGCCTTTCCGGCACTGAAAGCGCGCTGAAGTTGACTTACCAGCTTGGCCGTTATTGGTCCGTGGTTTTGCGCGGCGGCGCCGTCACCGGCATGGACGTCAACTTTAACAAGCGTTTCGACGACATGCGCTGAACAGGCCCGACTGCCGGCGACGCCCGCTTGAACCAAATTCCTCTGGTGGAATCCCATGTTTTTCTGCGCCTGCAGTGGTTTCGCGCGACCTTCATGAGGAGGATGTCATGAGCACTACCCTAGTCAGGGTTTTCGATCACCTGGAACATGCCGTGGAAGCTCGGCGGCAACTGCTTGAAGCTGGCATAGATTCCGGCCGTCTCGATCTGACCTCTCTGGATGACGAGGCCGGTCCGGTGGAAGGTAATTTCATCTCAGGAAATTCGGATACATCCCTGCGTAATGGTAGCGGACGCACGAACCTGCTGCCGCGAGGTTCGGCCGTCGGCTCGGATGACCAGACCTATTCCCGGGATTTCCGCCATGTGGAAAGACGAGGCTCGATGATGCTGACGATTGATGCCGAAGATGAGCGCCAGGCTGAACTGGCCGGGCAAGTCATGGAACGCGTGGGCGGCACTGCGCTGAACTGACGCGCGACTCCGGTAACCAGAATTTCCCATTTTAATTTGACTTGCCGACGGCCAATACCGACGGTCGTCGGTGTTTGTAAAAGTTAATGAATTTCAATTCCGCAGCCCGTGACAAGGCTAAAGACGACTTAACAAACTCCCGTTTGCACCGGTAAAATTCGCATTGCATATCGCTTTTCTTTTGCGGCCGCAAGGGACGATCGACACGCTCCCTCGCGATACCAAAAGGAAAGTACCGTATGCCTTCAGCCTTGGCGACCCTAAGGGCCGCGACCGCGGACGTTCATGACCGTCTGGAAGCCACGCTTGCCATCGCACGTCCGGATGCCGATGCCTCCGTTTATGTCGAGTATCTGTGCAACATGCTGGGATGGTTGGACATGTTTGAAAACAGCCTGTGGGCAAGCGAATGGCCCGCGGATATGACGCCCGAGCTACGCGACGGCAAATGCGGCTGGATACGAAACGACCTCCGGCATTTCGGTATGAGCGATGCAGCTATCAATACGCTGCCGCATTCCGCCTTTCATCCTGATCTGACCTCGTGCGAGGCACGCCTTGGACTCGCCTATGTGGTGGAAGGTGCGCAACTCGGCGGCCAGGTGCTCGCGAAGCGTTTCGTCGATAAACTGCCGCCGGAGAGAATGCGCTGGCTGCAAGGCTACGGCAGCGAGACATCGAAGCGCTGGAAAGCATTTGTAGAGTATGCCGAGGAGGCGCTGCCTACCGACCGACAGCGGGAGAGCGCCGCGGATGCGGCACGCCTGGCCTTTCTCTCGCTTGCCGATTTTTTTGAACAACGCCAGAATCCGCGGCATCAGCCGCATGCGCCCGAGCCGGCGACGACATTTCAGGAATAGTGAATGACACAGGATTCGTCCACCTTACCAACCCACTCCCACATCGACGTGTCGGCATGCGCACGCGAGGCGATTCGTATCCCGGGTGCGATCCAGCCGCACGGCTTCCTGAGCGGAGACGATATCTCGTCGGCGCACCTACTTGTGGTCAG
>JAQSWC010000027.1 GCA_029266815.1 Paucimonas sp. | reverse complement strand
TTGGCAGGCTTCTCGACCTGCTAACCCGGCAACTCCACGTAACATTGTCCTCACCGACGATCTAGCATTATCCCGCTGCGTTCCCTTTCCACACGCTGAATCGTTACACGCTCGAACCCTCACTGCGGCGAACGTTTCTTTCAAAAGCCTGTCATATGTCGTCCCTGTGCCGCCTAATTGAGGCGTGGCACTACCAAATTGGTGGTTGACGAAAAGGCATGGAATTCATCGCGTTTGCGCTACTTGGTACAAGCGGGCTGTGTGCGCTTGCCGTTCAGGGCTATTTGGGAAGCATGAGCTGGGTGCGAAGCAGTTCCAGCAATGCCTGGCGTGCGCGTTCCGGGTCTGAGCGATACAGCGTTCTTGCAGTCTCGAGAAAGAGCCGTTCGGCTGCGTCGGCCGGTGCTGCCTGTTCATCGGCATGGACCCGGTCCATCCAGCCATGCTGGAGTCCCAGTGCCATCTCAATATTCCTCGCGACCTTGCCGCCTATTTTTTTCCGGGCGCATTTCACGTGGCTCAGATACCTGTCCGACAGACCCATGCGTTCCGCGAAAAGCTTCAGCATGCCGCGCTTGGGCAGATGCGGATTGGCTTCGCAGAAGCGGTGGTACAGCGCAAGGAAATTGCGGTGTCGGATTTCGGAGCTATCCATTTCCTGGAAGGTGATTGGGCGTTTCGGTTGGAATGTCCTGCCTGTTCGGCGACCGTATTGTGCGTTGTGGTGCCCCGAGTTGGCAAGTGTAAGCAGTCAGCGGAGCCTGATAGCAGCGGCCTGCCGTGCTTTGGAGAGCGTTCATGATGACCGCTGAGGGGCGCTTTCTATCGTTACTTCCCGTTTGTCCTTCCTGGCTGGATCCGGAACTGGCACATATAGAAGCCGTGGCGGGTATAGAGGCCAGGGAGAGAGGGTTGCAGGGCGCGTGGTCTCATCCCGCCATCTACTGGGCGGCAATACGGGTAGGAGCATTCGATCTCAAACGAATGACATACCCGGAAATCCGGATTCGATGGGAGGTGGCTTTAAGGGAAACCTTCTGTGCCGACGAGATTCCCGCGGTGCCTGAAGCCGCGCAGCTTTCTGAAGTTCGAGAATGCGAAGACGCGGTAAGAAATGACGTAAGTGAGGCAGCGTGGCGGGCATTAAGGGAATTGAGAGAGCTGACAGGCATTTCCGCCCGCCGGAAAATGCCGGGTGGAAATGTGTCGAAGAATGCGGAATAGGCATGCTCGGCCGGCATGTGTTGTAGATGAGGTACAGCTTATAGCTCCTTGATTTATAAAACAAAAAGACACAACCTGCAGCTTGCATGAAGACGACCAAATAGGTAGTATTATGCTTTATACTGTACATAAATACAGTATTCAACAATAGGCGATGCGCCGCCGTACCACGGACCGGAATGCCCGCCTCGACTTAGGAGTGAAGGCAAGATGAGTGCTTTGAAATTTGAAATCCGTCCTGCTGCAAAAGAGCGCGCCAAGCTGAGGCTGGGCATTGCAGGTCCGGCCGGAAGCGGGAAGAGCTATACAAGCTTGCTGGTAGCGTCGGCCTTGGGTGGGCGCGTCGGCGTAATCGATACCGAACATCGCAGCGCTCATTTATATGCGGACCTGATTCCCGGTGGTTTCGACGTGCTGGAGCTGCCGCCGCCTTTTTCGCCCGACAACTACGTTGCGGCCATTCACGCGTTCGAGATGGCGGGTGTGTCGACCATCATCATCGACAGCCTTTCGCATGCCTGGGCAGGCGAGGGTGGGGCGCTGGACATGCAAGGCAAAATCGCTGACAAGACCGGCAATTCGTGGTCTGCCTGGCGCACGGTCACACCCAAACACAATGCACTGGTGGAGGCCATGCTGCAAAGTCCCTGTCACATCATTGCAACCATGCGTTCGAAGATGGACTATGTGCAGGATTCCGACGCCAGCAAGGGCAAGGTCAAGAAGGTCGGCCTGGCTCCCGTGATGCGCGACGGTATCGAGTACGAGTTCAGCGTGTTCATGGAAATGGATCAGGCGCATAACGGCTTCGTCAGCAAGGACAGGACCCGTCTGTTCGACAACCAGGTAATCGAAAAGCCTGGCTCGGACATGGGCCACAGCCTGCTCGACTGGCTGAACGCCGGTGTGGAACCTGTGGTGCGGCCTGCGTTGCTGGGGCACCAGTTCGCGACGCTGTCGGACGGCATTGCGAATGCGAAGACGCTGGATGAGCTGAAGCTGGCTTACTACGCTGCAGCTACGGCCTGCGACACCGCACACGACGAGGAAGCCAAGCGAAACTTTAACCGGTTGACCAACATGCGCAAGCATGAGCTGGAAGCGACGGTGGAAGACGACGACCTGGTGCCGCCGTACATCAACGGTCATGAGGGCAAGCATGAATCGAGGCAGGAGGCCGCATGAACATCTTCGAGGCCTTCGAGGTTGCGGCGGAGATTCGAGTCCTTGGAGAGCATCTGCGCGCGGAACAGCCCGACCAGCAGGCGATAGACGACACGCTGGAAGGGCTGGCCTGGCCGCTTGATGAAAAGCTAGAGTCCTTGGCAAAGCTGCGGCGCATGCTGATGGCGTCGCGGGATGCCAGGCTGGAGCGGGCGCACAGCCTGTTCCGCATGGCCGAGCAGGACGATGCGGCGATCGCCCGCACTGAGTCGCTAATCCAGTCCCTGCTGCAGGCATCCGGCAGGGACCGTGCGCAGACGGCCCTGTTTTCCATTGCCCTGTACCGCAAGCCGGCGGCAGTGGTAATCGAGGATGAGGGCTGCCTGCCGTCAGAGTACATGCGGCATCCCGCGCCGCCGGCACCCGCTCCGGACAAGCGCGCCATTCTGGTTGCGCTGAAGGCGGGCCGGCCCGTGCCCGGCGCTCATCTTGAAGAAGGTGTGCGCCTTTCCATCAAATAAAGGTGAATCGAATGAATTCAGTGAACAAGGTCATTCTTATCGGCCACCTGGGCCGAGACCCCGAAACTCGGTATACGCCGGCGGGTGACTGCGTGTGCCAGGTCACACTTGCTACCAGCGACCGCTGGAATGACAAGGCCAGCGGGGAAAAGCGGGAACACACGGAATGGCACCGGATTGTGCTTTTCCGCAAACTGGGCGAAACCGCCAGCCAGTATCTTCGCAAGGGTGCGCATGTGTACATCGAAGGCAAGCTGCAGACCCGAAAGTGGTCGGACAGCAGCGGCGTCGATCGCTATACGACTGAAATTGTCGCCGAGCACATGAACATGCTGGGAAGCCGCACCCATGATCTGGTGCATGATGATCAGGGTATCAACGATGGTGCCGACGACCCGGCCGGTTATGTAGAGGCGGTAACGCCGCAGCAGGGAACACTGAACGGCTTCAATCGCATCCGGCAGGAAGCGGCGAAGGAATATGCGGATGAAATTCCGTTCTGAACGAGATTAATACGATAAGGCAGGAGACAGTCGGCCGCATGGGAAAACCATGCGGCCGAAATTTTTTGCACGCTCCAGATGGGTGACCGCTCAGGCAGCCGACTTGGCTTCGATATCCGGGTCGTTTGCGCCGTCGTGAGCAAAGGCCTCGGCAAGGGCGCGGTCCACCACACCTGCTGCAAGTACCAACATCGCGCGATTCTCCCGCAGGCATGCGGACAGCTCTTCGGCTGAGAGCGAGAACGATTCCTTGCGGTCACGCGTCGAGAAGATATAGAGGCTGCGCAGCGGGCTGACCCAGGCGAGCCGCACCTTCTTGATACCGCCGTCCTCCTGCTCGAATTCGAACCAGGTGCCGCGTTCCAGTCGCTGTACTTTCTGCTCGTAGGCGTCCGGCACGGGTTCGGGTTTCTTCTGCGCTTCCTTCTCGCGGCGGCGCTCGGCCGCTTTCTTGGCCACCTCCATCGCAATCTCGATCTGACGTTCCGGAGTGAGTTCCAGCGGCGCGCGCACAATCGAGGCATGGCATTCAGCCAGTTCGGCGAAGAACTGCAGGCGCTCCGCGTCGTTCAGCTTGATGACGTCCAGCCACTTGTTCAGCGCGGCCAGCATCGACGGCAGCTTTGCGATCAGCTCCTTTCTTTCCGGCTGCGTGATTTTCGGCTTCACGCTCCATATCAGGTCATCCATGGTGCGCACCGCGCTCTCCAGCACTTGCGGCTTCTGCTCCTTCACGCTGTAGGCCAGAGTCAGGACATTTACCCACTTGTTTTCCAGGAAGGTTTCGACGAAAGCCACCACTTCGCCAGTACCGATGCGCATCTGAACATCGTGTGTTGCAGCCTTCTTGGCCTGGACAACCTTTTCTTTGCGCATCGCAACCGAGATCGGTTCTGCAAGCGCGGCTGACGACTGGTCTTCATCCTCGCGTAATACCGACTCGATGCTCGATACGACTTCGGCGAAGACAGAGATCTGCCTATCGAAATCCTTCTGAACCCGCTCCACGTTCTTCTCGATCGCCTGGTAAAGCGGATCGTCGCGGCCTTTCTGCTCATCCCAGGCCAGGGCCGAACGCGTGAGCAGGTCGATCAACTGGCGGGCCGGATGGCTTTGCTCGAAGAAGAATTCCTTGTCCAGCAGTGCCGCCTTCAATACCGGGACCTGCAATCCACCGATCAGCGATTTCATCTCGCCTGGGATATGGCGGTCGGCGAAGACCACGTCGAAAACTCGCGCCAGCAAATCGATAGCATTTTCATCGACGCGGCTAAGCATGCCTTGCGGCGCCTTGCGCTTGATTTCGGCAAGGATGGAGGCGTTTGACGCCATGCTGCCGGCGGCGCCGAGCAATTGCTGCTCCAGCATTCCCTTCTGCAGGCTGGCCAGGTAGCCCAGCAACTGATTGCTGGCCGCGGTAGCCTGCAATACCTGCTGCTGGATATCTGCCGGATTCGATACGGGACCGGCGGACTCATGGGCAGGCGAGAGCAGCTTGCGTAATTGCGCCTGAACCTCGGCTGCCTTGGCCTGTGCCTGTTCGTCGCGCATGGCTTCCTGCACCAGGTTTGATTTCTTGATGCGATACGCGTCCTTTACCGCAGGCAGGACGCCACGCGCAATCAACGCGTCATTGACCGCTTCATACATCGCCGGCAGGTCGACGAATAGTGCAGGGGATATGAGGGGAAGGAAAAGCGGATGCGTTTCTGCGTCCGGTTCGAATTCGGTCCAGGCTTCGTACATCGCACCGACGAACACTTCGGGCCTGAACGGATTCGCTGACAAGGGCAGTTCATCCCGTTTTACAAGATGTGCCAGGCGCAGGCCAATGCTGTTCAGATGATCGGCGTTCGCGTTTTCGAAACTGCGGCTGGCCTTGCCGATGGAGAGTTTCTGGTCCATTTCGTCGAAAGACACCAAGCTGAGTCCCTTCATTTCTGCGGAAAGGGTGGTGTCCTTATTGCCAAAGAACTCTTGGACCGACTCCTTCAGCGCGGCTTCCACTCGCTCTGATGCCACATAATAAAAAGCGTAGCGGTTTTCCTTCAGTAGATTGAAGGAGTGGAAGGCGGCGTGGGCTTTCTGTGAGTTGTTCTGTTCGTTCGAACATTCGAGGAAGGCGGCAGCGAGCTGGGCCGTGAAAGCCTCGATGCGGGTATTGAAGGCGCTGGCGGCAATGGAAGCCACACTATTGACAATCGAGGTCGCCTCAAGCCCCTGTAATGAAGGCAGGGCTTTCAGTTCACCGAGGTTGTTTGCCGCCATGGTGCTACTCCTTCATGCTCGAAATGTCGCCGGAATAGATGTCAGGATGAGAGAAATCCGGTATCAAAGCGCGAATAAGCGGTACTAAACTGCTCTTATTCCAAGTTCTAATTCTGGCACATAATTTCTGTGAGGCAACTAAAAATTTAATGATTTTTATCAATTCAAGTTCATCGAAAGATGCAGCAAGCCAATTTTTAGTTAACAAAAATTTACGTTTCCAGGCCGTCGATTTAAAGTCGTTTGTACGCTTCAATAGGTAAAATATTGTTTCTAATGGGTTAAATGAAAACCGGAGCGCGAATGATCATCAAGGCAGCGTCTGTCCAGTTTCAGCACTTCGCCGGCGCCAAGGAGGCTAATCTCGCCAAGATTGCGCAATTTGCGGCACAGGCCGAAAGCCAAGGAGTGCAGCTGGCGGTCTTTCCCGAGATGTGCATCACCGGCTATTGGCATGTAATTGGCATGCCGCGTTCGGGCATTGAGGCGTTGGCTGAAGAGGTGCCGGATGGCCAGAGCACGCAGGCCTTATTAAAGCTGGCAAGGCAGCATGGGCTGGTGATAGGCGCCGGCCTTATCGAAAAAGACGGTGGAACGCTGTACAACAGCTATGTCGTCGCCGAACCCGACGGCCGCTGGCATGTGCATCGGAAAATTCATGCTTTCGAAAGCGCGCACATCGCGGCGGGAAGCAGTTATACAGTTTTCGACTCTTCGCTTGGCTGCAAGCTCGGCATCCTTATCTGCTGGGACAACAATCTGGTCGAGAATGCCCGTATTACGGCGTTGATGGGGGCGGACATCCTGCTGGCGCCGCACCAGACCGGCGGCACCGCATCGAAAAGTCCGTATGCGATGGGAGTCATCGATCCGGCGCTGTGGGAAAACCGCGAGAGGGATCCCGAAGCAATCGAAGCCGAATTCCGCGGGGACAAGGGGCGCGGTTGGCTGATGCGCTGGCTTCCCGCCCGGGCGCACGACAACGGCATGTTCCTGGTATTTTCGAACGGCGTGGGCGAAGACCATGGCGAGATTCGCACCGGGAATGCCATGCTGATCGACTGCTATGGCCGCATCATCAATGAAACATGGAAAGCGCGCGACGAGATGGTGTGCGGCGATCTCGATCTGTCCTTGCTGGACCGATGCACGGGACGCCGCTGGATACGTGGACGCAGGCCGCTACATTACGGGAAGCTGTGCGAATCGAGCGGGAAGGAACTGGGCCCGATCGCGGCGCGCTTTTCGGACGAACCCACTTCGGTGTAGATTCAGCTCTTAACTGAAGCCGAAAGCGTGCAGCCTGATGCAGGCCCAGACGTGACGAGTCCCGTTTATTGATTTCACGCAAATCGACGCGCAGGCACTCTGAAAAACCGTCGGTTACAATTTGTTTTCCTGTTTTCGGAAGGCGCTCGTCAGTTCATATTTGGCGACTCCGATTTTTATTGTCGGTCTGGCTGAATGAACGAAGAACACGCTTCACGGGTGCTGCTGATTGACGACGAGGAGATGATAGCGGAGCTGATTCGCTTCTCCTTGCCGGAACAAAGCCAGATGGCTTTCCGTCATTTGTCCAACCCCGAGGAAGTGCTGCAGGTCGCCCTTGAAATGCGGCCGACCGTCATGCTGGTCGATCTGCGGATGCCCACGCTGGACGGATTCGGCGTCATTTCCAGACTCCGCGCGCATCCCGATACCGAAACTGTTCCCATTATCCTGCTGTCGTCGGAAGACGATCCGGAAATCAAGGTCCGCGCTTTTGCCGTCGGCGCCAACGACTACCTCGTCAAGTGGCCGGACCGACGCGAGCTCTTCGCCCGACTCAGTTATCACAGCAGCGCGTATCTCGCCCACCTGCAGCGCGACCAAGCGTTCAAGTCCCTCCACGAAAGTCGCCGACAACTGTTGCAGCGTACGGAAGAACTGGCGAAGAGCCAGGCTGCGCTGCTTCACTCGCAGAAAATGGAAGTGATCGGTCAATTGACTGGCGGCGTGGCGCACGACTTCAACAATGTGCTGCAGATTATCAGCAACAATCTGCAGCTCCTGAAAGTACTGGGCGGCGACAACGACGCTATCCAGAAGCGTGTCAACGCGGCGCTCGATGGGGTCCATCGCGGAGCCAATCTTGCATCACATCTGCTTTCCTTCGCTCGGCGTCAGCCGCTGCAGCCGGTCGTCGTCAATGTGGGCGAACTCCTGCGAAGCATGGATGAGTTGTTGCGCCGCTCGGTGGGCAGTCTGTGTTCCATCGGGATCGACGTCGCACCGGACATCTGGAATACGCTGGCCGACCCGACCCAGCTCGAAAACGTGATCCTCAACTTGGCGATCAATGCCCGCGACGCCATGGGCGACCAGGGCCGGCTTTCGATCCGCGTCTTGAATGCCTGTGCAATCAAAGGAAACGCATTCGCAGGCGCAACCGGCGAATATGTCCTGCTCGAAGTGAGCGATACCGGCCGAGGCATGGAATCGTATGTGCTGGAGCGCGCGTTCGAGCCGTTCTTTTCCACGAAACCGGTGGGGCAGGGAACAGGGCTTGGGCTCAGCATGGTGTACGGTTTTGTCAAGCAGAGCGGAGGACACGTCCACCTCGAGAGCGAGCCGGGGCAGGGAACCCGCGTCAAGGTATTCCTGCCGAGAGCCGCCGGTGTTGCGGTCAGCCCGCAAACCGAAATCGGGGTGACGGCCGAGGGCGGGTCGGAGACGATACTGGTGGTTGATGACGAGCCTGATATCCGCGAGACGGCCGCACGCCTTTTGTCGGCACTCGGCTATCGCGTGTATCAGGCCGGAAGCGCGGAAGAGGCTCTCGGCATTATCGAGGACAGGAAGGATATTGACCTCCTCTTCACCGACGTGGTCATGCCGGGCAAGTTGCGCAGCAGCGAACTGGCTGAAAGGGCGCGTGAGTTGCGACCGGGGATGCAAGTGCTCTTTACGTCGGGGTATTCACACGGCGAATTGGCCAAGGGCGGATGGCTGGCGCCCGGAATCGCGCTACTGAAAAAACCTTATACCGTGGACGGATTGGCGACGAAGATCCGCCATGTACTGCAACAGCCAATTGCGCAACGTACCGTCGCGTAGGGAAAACGGTCAGACCTTGGGTGGCAGATAGCGCACTGAGCCGGGAGGCGGTTCGTTCAGTACTGCCCAGAAAATTCCGAGATCGGAAATGGCCCGCACGAATTCCTGGAATTCTACTGGCTTCACCACATAGGCATTGACGCCCAGCTCGTAGCTGCGCACCAGATCCTGTTCTTCCCTTGAAGAAGTCAGCATGACAACGGGCATGCTTTTCAAGGAAGGCGTATCCCGCGCATCTCTCAGCACTTCCAGGCCGTCAACCTTCGGCAGTTTCAGATCGAGCAGCACCACAGCAGGCGCGCCGATAGGGCGCTCACTGTAGTTGCCGCGCCGATGCAGGTAGTCGAGTGCCTCGGCGCCGTCGCGTACCACCACCACCTCGTTGGCCAGCCGGCTCTTTTCAAGTGCGATCAGGGTCAGTTCAAGGTCGTTAGGATTGTCTTCCACCAGCAGGATCGGTTTCAGCATGATCATCCCTCCGGAAGTGTGTTGGGAACGAAAAATGAGAACGTCGCCCCCTTGTTGATTTCGCCATTCGCCCAGACGCGGCCGCCGTGCCGTTCGATGATGCGCTTCACATTGGCCAGTCCGATGCCGGTACCCTGGAATTCTTCCATGCGGTGCAGGCGTTGGAACACGCCGAATAGCTTGTGCACGTATTCCATGTTGAATCCTACTCCGTTATCGCTGACATGAAACACATTGCCGTCGTGTTCCTGTTCGGCGAGCACCGATATCTCGGCGATTTCCCGCGTGGAAGTGTACTTGATTGCATTGGCCAAAAGGTTGTGCAGTGCAAGATTAATAAACATCGGATCGGCATTGATGGTTGGCAGGTCGGCAATATGCCATTTGACTTGCCTGCCCTTGAATTCATCTTCAAGCTTTTCAATCGTTAATGCCACGAGGCTGTTCATGTCGACTGCCGCCGGACGAAGCGATGCGCGGCCCATCTGGGAAAAGCTGAGCAGGTCGTCCACCAGCTTGCCCGCAAAGCGCGCGGAGTCCTTGATGTTGCGGACAAAGCGTGAACCGCGCTCGCTCAATTGTGCCGACTCCATCTCCAGCAGCAGGTCGCTGAAGCCGACGATATGGCGCAGCGGCGCACGCAGATCGTGCGATACCGAATAGGAAAAGGATTCCAGTTCCTTGTTGGCCCGGCCCAGTTCCTCCGCCATGTCCGCCATCTGCTCGGCACGGCCGAGAACGATGCCCAGCAAGGC
>JAQSWC010000361.1 GCA_029266815.1 Paucimonas sp. | reverse complement strand
CGGAACCGTAAAGGCCCATCGCGGTGGCGTAATCCATTACCGGGAACGGATCCGGCAGGTCGACGCCGATCGCGTTTTTGAACACGCCGCGGATCATGCCTTCGAACATGTCGCGTATTTCCTGCTCGTTCATGAACGAGGTTTCGCAGTCGATCTGCGTGAATTCGGGCTGGCGGTCGGCACGCAGGTCTTCGTCGCGGAAGCACTTGGTAATCTGGTAGTAGCGGTCGAAGTTGGCGACCATCAGCAACTGTTTGAACAGTTGCGGCGACTGCGGCAGCGCGAAGAAATTACCGGCGTTCACGCGCGACGGCACGAGATAATCGCGGGCACCTTCGGGCGTGGACTTGGTCAGCATCGGCGTTTCGATATCGATGAAGCCGTTGGCATCGAGGAATTTTCGTACTTCCATCGTCACTTTGTAGCGCAGACGCAGGTTGTTCTGCATCTGCGGGCGGCGTAGATCGAGCACGCGGTGAGTCAAACGTGTGGTTTCCGACAGGTTGTCGTCATCGAGCTGGAACGGCGGCGTGACCGACGGATTCAGCACTTCAAGCTGATGCGCCAACACTTCGATCTTGCCCGACTTGAGGTTGGCATTTGTCGTGCCTTCAGGACGGTTGCGCACCACGCCGGTGATGCGCAGGCAGAACTCATTGCGCACCGCTTCAGCCGTCTTGAATACGTCGGCACGATCGGGATCGCATACCACCTGCACCAGACCTTCGCGGTCACGTAGGTCGATGAAGATCACGCCGCCGTGATCGCGGCGGCGGTGCACCCAGCCGCACAGGCTGACGGTTTGTCCGAGCAGCTCTTCGGTGGTGAGTCCGCAGTAGTGGGTTCGCATTGACATGGTGTTTTCCAGTTTCATTTCTTGTGCTTGTTCCAGCATGGCCGGAGCGGCGGTTTCAAATTCTGTTCAAGCGCTGCTGACAGCGTTCTTGGCAATGTTCCCGGGCGGAGCGACGACACCCATCGAGACGATGTATTTCAGCGCTTCATCCACGCTCATGTCGAGCTCGATTACATCCGCAGCCGGCATCATGAGAAAAAATCCGGAGGTCGGATTCGGCGTAGTCGGCACATAGACGCTCACATACTCGCCCACCAAATGATTCTTCACATCCCCCCCGGGCACACCCGTGAGGAAAGCGATGGTCCAGGAACCAGCGCGTGGATACTGTACGAGCACAGCCTTGCGGAAGGCGTTGCCGGACGACGAGAACAACGTGTCCGACACCTGCTTCACACTCGAGTAGATCGAGTTCACCACTGGAATTCGCTTCAGCAACAACTCCCACAGCGAAACCACGTGCTTGCCAATGAAATTTTGCGCCACTACGCCGGTGAGGAAGATAATCACCAGCGTCAGGATGGCGCCCATGCCGGGCACGCGGAAGCCGACCAGCGCTTCGGGCTGCCACTGCGGCGGCAACAGCAGCAAAGACTGGTCCATGGTGCTGATGATCAGATTGACGACCCATAGCGTAATCGCCAGTGGGACAAGAATCAGCAGGCCGGTGATGAAATATTTGCGCATCGTCGATGCCGCACCGTTTTGGCGCGGCTTTGATTTATGGAAGTCCGTTTCAGGTGGCCGCGGATGTCGTATCGCTGCTTGCAGCGCTGGACGGCTCCGATGCGGCCGGGGCCTCGCTCTTGGCCGCCGGCGCGGCTGTCTCGCCTGCCTTGGCTTCCAGCTTGCTGTCGGGAGAAGGCTTGGCTCCCGATGAACCTCCACGGAAATCGGTCACATACCAGCCTGTTCCCTTGAGCTGGAAACCGGCGGCGGTAAGTTGTTTCTTGAATTCGGATCGGCTGCAGGACGGGCATTCGGTCAACGGCGCATCAGACACCTTCTGAAGCACATCCTTGGCAAATCCGCATGCATCGCAGCGATAGGCATAGATCGGCATGAGAACTCCCGCAAAAATCGTACAAAACCCTGAATTATAAAGGTTTTCGGACGAGTTTCACGGCTTTGAACAAGTAGCAATGAGTCATTGCCATCTCGTCCAGCCGGCGATCGGCCAGTAGGCAGCACAAGGC
This sequence comes from Paucimonas sp., assembly GCA_029266815.1. GTDB lineage: Bacteria > Pseudomonadota > Gammaproteobacteria > Burkholderiales > Burkholderiaceae_D > JAQSWC01. The sequence continues at coordinate 808 of JAQSWC010000361.1, read as the reverse complement.
ATTACCCGTTCAGGAATGCAGGCCTTCCACCGCATGCATACGCTCTTGCCGGTTCTTCAGCACTTGCGGCAGGAGGGAACCGATGACCATGCCGATCAAGGCAGCAATCAGGCCGGCCAGTTGCCCTGGGAAGATTTCACCCCAACTAGTGACCTGAGGGAAGAACAACAACCACGTCAGCACGCCCGCGCTGATCGAGACAATCGCCCCCTGCGTGGTTGCGCGTTTCCAATACAGTCCTACCGCCAGCGGCGCGAAGGCTCCCACGAGAGTGACCTGATAGGCAGTCGACACGAGTTCGTAGATCGAGGTGCCACGCATTGCGATCGCATACATCAGCACCAGCGCGGCGAAAATGACAATCGTGGCGCGCATCGCGAACAACTGCTGGCGGTCGCTCATTCCAGGCCGCAGGTTCTTCAGAATGTTTTCGACAAAGCTGGTGGACGGGGCCAGCAGCGTCGCCGACGAACAACTCTTGATCGCCGACAGCAGCGCCCCGAAGAACAGGATCTGCATGATCAGCGGCATCTTGGTCAGCACGAAGGTAGGCAGCACGCGCTGATAATCGTTGGCGGCCATTTCCAGTGCCTCATTGCCCATCACGACTACCGCGCACGCAATGATGAACATCGGCACGAAAGCGAACAGGATATAGCTGATGCCACCGATCACCGCGCCGTTGCGTGCAGTGTTGGCATCCTTGGCCGACATCACGCGCTGGAACACGTCCTGCTGCGGAATGCTGCCCAGCATCATGGTCACTGCAGCGCCGATGAACATGGCAATCTCAGTAAACGTGGGTGGC
>JAQSWC010000360.1 GCA_029266815.1 Paucimonas sp. | reverse complement strand
AGCGAGTGCTTTTTTCAAAGCATTAATGAAAACGGCATTTTCTTCGCGCAAGCCGATCGATACGCGCAACCATTGCGGCAAGCCGTAGCTACCGACCGGACGCACGATCACGCCCTGTTTCAGCAGCGCGACGTTGACTCGCGCACCCGCGGCATCATCATCTCCAACCTTGACCAGCACGAAGTTGCCGCACGAAGGCAGGTAGCGCAGACCGAGCGCATCGAAAGCCTGCGTCAACTGTGTATAGCCGTCGGCGTTGACCTGAGCGCTCTGTCTCAAAAATTCCTGGTCCTTAAGTGCCGCCACGGCGGCTGCCTGCGCAAGCGAATTGACATTGAACGGCTGGCGAATGCGGTTCAGCAGATCCGTGATCGCCGGCTGCGCAATACCGAAGCCGACCCGCAAGCCCGCAAGCCCATACGCCTTGGACAAGGTGCGTGATACCAGCAGGTTCGGATAGCGGCGTACCCAGGCAATCGAATCGTATTGCAGCTCGGGCGCGAGATATTCGTTGTAGGCTTCGTCCAGCACCACGACCACATGTGCCGGCACCTTTTTCAGGAAAGCTTCAATTTTCTCCGCTCTCACAAACGTGCCGGTAGGGTTATTCGGATTAGCGATGAAAACGAGCTTCGTGTCCGGCGCAATCGCATTTGCCATGGCGTCGAGGTCGTGTCCGTAATCGCTGGACGGAACCACGATGCCTCGGGCACCGACGGCCTGCGTGGCAAGCGGATACACTGCGAACGAATATTCCGAATAAACCACCGATTGGCCCGCCTGCAGCAGCGCGCGCGCGCATAGTTCAAGAATATCGTTGCTGCCGTTTCCGAGCGTGATCCATTCGGCTGGCACGTTAAACTTCGCCGTGACTGCGGCCTTCAGCTCGAACCCGTTACCATCCGGGTAGCGTGCCAGCGCCGGAATCGCGGCCTCCATCGCGCGCTGCGCGGAAGGCGGAATGCCGAGCGGGTTTTCGTTTGAAGCAAGCTTGACGATTCTGCTTTCCTCAAGCCCGAATTCACGCGCAACTTCCGAGATCGGCTTGCCTCCCTGATAAGGAGCGATCGCGCGCACATAATCGGGGCCGAACTGCAAAGACATGATGATTTCCTGACTGATGTAGAAGAAGACTAAAGGCCAAGCGGATACGAACCGAGCACCTTGAAGAAAGAAGCATTCTGCTTCAGCTCCTCCAGCGCCTGAGCCACCTTGGCATCATGCACATGGCCTTCGATGTCTACGTAAAAATAGTATTCCCAGGTGCCCATGCGTGCCGGACGCGATTCGAAGCGCGTCATCGACACGCCGTGTTTCGCCAGCGGCGCCAGGAGGCTGTAGACCGCGCCTGGCTTGTTCGGCACGGAGAGCACGAGCGAGGTCTGATCCTTGCCGCTCGGCGTGGTTTGCAAGCGCCCGATCACCGCGAATCGCGTGCGGTTGTGCGGATCGTCCTGAATATGCGACTTCACGATACCCAGGTTGTATTTCTCGCCCGCGATCTCACCCGCGATGGCGGCGACAGTCGGGTCGGCGCTGGCCCGCAACGCCGCTTCGCCGTTTGATGCAACCGCCTGGCGTTCTATGTTCGGGTAATTCAGGTTCAGCCAGGCCTGGCATTGGGCCAAAGCCTGCGAGTGCGCGCAGATGCGTTTAACGCCTTCCATCGTGCCGGTCTTGGTCATTAGGCTGTGATGCACCTGAATCGAGAGTTCGCCGCTGATGCATAGCGTGGTTTGCAGAAGCAGATCAAGCGTTCGGTTGACTGCGCCCTCAGTGGAATTTTCCACCGGCACGATGCCGAACTCCGCCGTACCCGCTTCCACGTCACGGAACACTTCATCGATTGACGCGCAGGGCAGCGGCTCCACTGCGTGGCCGAATTGCTGATAGATCGCCTGTTCGCTGAACGTGCCGGCCGGGCCAAGATAGGCAACCGTAACGCGCTTCTCAAGAGCGCGGCAGGCCGACATGATTTCGCGGAAGATAGTCTGTACGTCGTCCCGATTTAAGGGGCCGGGATTTCGATCCGCCACGCTGCGCAGCACTTGCGCCTCGCGCTCGGGGCGGAACACAGGCGCATTGGTTTCGGCTTTCACATGGCCGACTTCCTGTGCAATGCGTGCACGTCGATTGAGCAGATCAAGTATCTGCGCATCAATTGCATCAATCTGTTCGCGTAGCGGTTTGAGTTTGTTGTCGGTTGTCATATCACGTAGTCATTCCCCTCCTTCCCCTTCAAGGGGAAGGCCGGGATGGGAATGGATTTTTCTGCTATCGGTACCCATTCCCACCCTACCCCTCCCCCTTGAAGGGGAGGGAAAATCAGCCGTGCTTCTTTTCGAATTCTTTCAGATAATCGACTAGCGCCTGCACGCCTTCGATCGGCATCGCATTGTAAATTGAGGCGCGCATGCCGCCGACGGATTTATGTCCCTTCAACTGCAGCAGGCGCCGCTCCTTCGCGCCAGCCAGAAAATCGGCGTTCAGCGATTCATCATGCAGGTAGAACGGCACGTTCATCCGTGAGCGGCAGGACTTCTCGACGCGTTTCACATAAAAGTCCGTCGAATCGAGGTAACCGTACAGCAGCTCGGCTTTCTCGATATTCAGCTTTTCCATCGCGGCCACTCCGCCCATGCGCTTCAGCCACTGAAACACGAGGCCAGCAATATAGATCGAATAGGTCGGCGGCGTGTTGTACATCGAATCGTTGTCTGCCACCAGCTTCCAGTCGAAAGCCGAGGGGCAGATCGGCAGCGCATGGCCGATCAGGTCGTCGCGCACGATGGCCAGCGTCAGGCCGGCGGGGCCGATATTCTTCTGCGCACCGGCGAAGATCACGCCGTACTGCGAGACGTC
>JAQSWC010000359.1 GCA_029266815.1 Paucimonas sp. | reverse complement strand
ATCGAGCTGCAGAATCTCGCCGGCATGCAGACCGGGTTCGGCAAGGCGCGCAGTACCTCGGTCCGCGGCGTGTACAAGGTGGCAGTGCGGGTGCGTTGCGAAAAAGTCGGGCGTGCAGCGCTGGTTTATGCGCGCGACATGGTGATGGCTGCCATCAATGACGACTCATTTGACGTCAACTCGGCTATATCTGAGCTTAAGTCCCTGCTCGAGTCCGGTAGCCTTGGTCCAAGCACCGCCTGTATTGTTGATGCCGCCGCTGAGCGCAAGATTCCTTCGCTGCGCCTGAATGATGGCAATCTGGTGCAGCTCGGCTACGGTGCACGCCAGCGCCGCATCTGGACTGCGGAAACCGACAAAACCAGTGCTATCGGCGAAAGCATTTCCAGCGACAAGGATCTGACCAAGAGCCTGTTGCAATCCTGCGGCGTGCCGGTGCCGGAAGGCCGCATCGTTTCCAGTGCCGAAGATGCATGGGAAGCTGCCGAGGATATCGGTCTGCCGGTGGTGGTGAAGCCGAGCGACGGCAACCACGGACGCGGCGTTTCCACCGACCTCAAGACGCGCGAGGAAGTCGATGCCGCCTATGCGCTGGCCGATGAAGAAGGCAGTGATGTCATTGTTGAGCGTTTCATTCCTGGAAATGAGCATCGCATTCTGGTCGTGGGCGGCAAAGTGGTTGCTGCCGCAAGGGGTAAGACGGCGTCTGTGATCGGCGACGGCAAATCGACGATCGAGCAGCTTATCGACTTGCAGATCAATACCGATCCACGCCGCGGCACGACCGAAGAATTTCCTCTGAATCTGGTATTGCTGGACGAAGATCCTGCGGTGCGGCTTGAATTGACCCGCCAGGGTTTCGCGCGCGACTCGGTTCCGCCGCAAGGAAAGGAAGTGCTGATCCAGCGTAACGGCAACGTCGCTTTCGACGTCACGGATCAAGTCCATCCCGACGTGGCGGCAGCGGTCGCGCTGGCGGCACGCATTGTTGGGCTTGATATTGCCGGTGTAGATGTGGTGGCCGAGGACATTTCCCGTCCCCTGGAAGAGCAGGGCGGCGCCATTGTCGAGGTCAATGCCGGTCCCGGTTTGTTGATGCACCTGAAGCCGGCCGATTCTGCACCCCAGCCGGTAGGGCGCGCGATTGTCGATCATCTGTTCAAGGAAGATGACAACGGCCGCATTCCCATCGTCGGCGTCACGGGTTCGATCGGCACGACGCTGACAGCCAAGCTGATAGCGCGCCTGCTGGAAATGAACGGCTCGCGCGTGGGGCTGGCTTGCGGCGAAGGCTTCTACCTCAATCGCCGTCCGGTGGAAAAAGCGGACTGCGCAAACTGGCGCGCCGCACGCCGGGTGCTGATGAATCCCTCGGTAACGGCTGCGGTACTGGAGAACGGTGCGCGTAACATCTTGCGCGAAGGACTAGCCTATGACCGGTGCGACGTCGGCGTGGTGACGCGGCTGGATGCGTCGCGCATTGTGCCCGATTTCTATATTCACGATACCGAGCAACTGGCCAATGTCGTCCGCACCCAGGTCGACGTCGTGCTCGACAGCGGCTCCGCCGTATTGAATGCCAACGATGAACAGGTGGCGGAACTGGCGTCCCTGTGCGACGGCGACGTGATTTATTTCAGTGCAACCGAGGACAATGCCCGCCTGCGGGAACATCGCGAAGCCGGCAAGCGCTGTGTGGTGCTGCGCCGGGGAGAAATTTTGTTATGGCAGGGTGGGAGCGAAACCCTGCTGGTGCGTGCCGATGCGCTGCAGTACCTCGGCGCTCAGAGGGACACCGCAATTGAAAGCGTGCTTGCCGCCATTGGTGCTGCCTGGGCAATGGGCGTGGAGCCAAACATCCTGGCTGCTGGTATTTCCACTTACGGCAATGAATCCGAGCGCATCAGCGAAAAAGACAGCGAATCAGTGTGGTACAAGCGCATGCTCAACGCGGTGGCCGGCTGGTGGCTGGCACCTGCGGCAATCCAGAAAGCCCTCCGTCACGGCTCTTCCGATCGCGATCTCCTGGCCGTACACAAGGAATAAATATCATGGACATTTCCCGAGTACGCGCACTGCGCGGCCCTAACCTGTGGAGCCGCCATACGTCGATTGAAGCGGTAGTCGTCTGCGACATTGCGGAATGCGATATCGCCAATTTCGAAGGATTCGAGGCACGGTTGCGTGACCGTTTTCCCAAGATTGAGTTGATCGAGTCGCCGGGGCAAAAAGGTGCCTTTTCGTTCGCCCACGTGCTGGAATGTGCAGCGCTCGATCTGCAGGCATGCGCCGGCTGTCCGGTGACGTTCAGCCGTAGTATTGAAACGACGCATGCGGGCACTTATCAGGTGGTATTTGAATACTCGGAGGAAGAGGTTGGTCGCCTGGCATTGAAGTTTGCGCAGGAGCTGTGTGCCGCCGCGTTGAAGGATGAGCCTTTCGATCTCGACCAGGCGGTGGCTGAACTGCGCGAGCTTGACGAAGACATCCGCCTCGGTCCCAGCACCGGTTCCATCGTGCAGGCGGCGGCAGCACGCGGCGTGCCTTATCGACGCCTTACCAGCGGCAGCCTGGTCCAGTTTGGCTGGGGCAGCAAGCAGCGACGCATCCAGGCGGCCGAAACCGACGGCACCAGCGCGATTGCCGAAGCGATCGCGCAGGACAAGGAATTGACCAAGATGCTGCTGGACGCCGCTGGCGTGCCGGTACCGAACGGCCGCGCGGTCGAAAGTGCGGAAGACGCCTGGAAGGCAGCCTGCGAGATCGGCGCGGCGGTGGTAGTGAAGCCACGCGACGGCAACCAAGGTAAAGGCGTGGCTGTCAACATCAAGACGCGCGACGAAGTCTTTGCGGCTTATGAGGCTGCCT
>JAQSWC010000358.1 GCA_029266815.1 Paucimonas sp. | reverse complement strand
GAGCATCATGTCATGCTGGATCATGCCGAGCCAGCGCGGCTCAGGATACTTGCCAGAACCCTTGGGCGACTCGATGCCCTGCAGGCCCTTGCGTTGTTCAACGTAGGCAGCCGCGCCCTGCAGGCCGGTTTCCTCGTTGTTCCACAGCGCGAAGCGGATCGAACGATCGGTTTCAACGTCAGGGGCGCTGAAGATGCGCGCCAGCTCCATCACCAGTGCGGTACCGGAACCGTCGTCATTGGCCGCCTCGCCAAAGCCGATGCCGTCCATGTGGGCACTGACAATGTACATCTCATCGGGCCTGGTCTTGCCGATCTTGGTGCAATAGACGCTCTCGCGCAACGATGTGCCTTGCGGCGTCGGTTCCGCGTTCAGCGCGCGCAGGCGTTCGTCCGGCTGGCGCATCGGGTCGTTGTTTACGCCCGTTGGCGCGCGCTTGCCGAACAGCGTGCTGCCGCCCTGGCCGGGCGGACCGCCGGCGCCGCCGCCATGCGGCACGGCAGGCTTGCCGCGCACCGCCGGTTCGGTGAACTGGTATTGCAGACGCTCGACGTTCGAGCAGCCGTAAGCCTTCAGCTGTGCCTCGATCCAGTCCAGCGCCTGGCGGTTGCGCTCCGTGCCCTGGCGACGGTCGCCGAATTTGGTCAATCCCTTGATCGTTGCCTTGTACTTCTCCAGGTCGAGCTGACCGACCAGCGTGGAGATTGGGTCGGCTGCGGGTGCTGTCTGAGCCTGGGCGAAGTGGGCGGTCAAGGCCAGGGCGATGCTGAGCGCTACGGTTGGTTTCATCGGGCGTCCATGGAGGTGAGTTTGCTTGGCTATTTTGCCTTAGCTCTGCAAAGTGGAGGTCAGTGTTTCAATATGACAAACAGCGTTACATTAGGCCACAGTTGTCAACTTTGAATATCCTGCATAGAATGCGGGAGCGGCGCGGGTGTAGTTTAGTGGTAGAACTTCTGCTTCCCAAGCAGATAGTACGGGTTCGATTCCCGTCACCCGCTCCAATACGGCGTAGCGGCGCCCCCTTATTCGGTCAACCCTTATGATCTGACGGCATTGCGATCCGTTGGATTTCCTTGATTTTGGCGAGATACTGTATAAATTTACAGTATGGTCCTCGTTTACCGTTATCGTGTGAAGTCTCTGAACGGGTTGCTTAATCAGCAAGCTGGCAAGGTGAACTTCGTCTGGAATTACTGCAATGATCGGCAGAAGGATGCTTTGCGTTTCTGTCGTCCTTGGCTGACCGGCTTCGATCTGAATAAGCTGACGGCAGGTAGCAGCAAGGAGTTGGAGCTGCACTCTGGAACGATTAATGCCGTGTGTGAGCAATTCGCCAGGTCCCGCGCGCAGCACCATCGCCCCTACCTGCGTTACCGTGGCTGCAAATCTTTGGGTTGGGTACCACTCAAAGGCCGCGACCTGCATCGGGCAGGCGATGCGTTCCGCTTTGCTGGCAATACCTTTCGCGTGTTCTATTCGCGTGCTCTGCCCGAAGGAAAAATCAAGGATGGCACCTGCTTTGCACAAGACAGCAGGGGTAACTGGTTCCTCAATATTGTGATCGAACTTGCCGAGCTCCCGGCGCGGCCGCTCGTGCACGGCGTGGGCATTGACCTGGGCCTGAAAGACCTAGCGGTATTGTCGAACGAAGAACGTATTGCGGCACCTGGCTTCTACCGCAAGGCGGAAATGGCGCTGGCGGCGGCGCAGCGAGCGCATAAGAAACGCAGGATCAGGGCGATCCACGCTCGAACGGCTCGGCAGCGTATGGACATGCTGCATAATCGTTCGGCGGAGCTCGCGCGTGCCTTTGACCATATCGCTGTCGGCAATATCAATGCAAGCGGACTCGCTCAAACCAGCCTGGCGAAGTCTGTACTCGATGCTGGCTGGTCGACCTTCCGCAAGATGCTAGCGTACAAGGCTCTGAGGCATGGCGCGCGGTACGTGGAAGTGGACGAACGCTTTACAACCCAGACCTGCTCGAATTGTGGCGCGCTCCCCGATTCGCGGCCGAAGGGTATCGCAGGCCTTGGAATAAGAGAGTGGACTTGCAGTGATTGCGATCAAGTACATGATCGCGATGTAAATGCTGCGATAAACATTCTCCGTCGCGGACGTGCGACGCTGGAAGCAGGAATTCCCATACTTTCGGAAGTGATGGGGAGGACGTCAAACGAGGGTTCGATTCCAACAGTCCGGTGTCGGCATTGGCAGTGATTTATATTCTCTTCACCCGCTCCAACTCCACGAAAGCTAGTTCGCGCCTCTTTTCTCAGGCCCTTGTCCGGTAAAAGAGCCGCAGCGCAACCAGCCGCGCCACCAGGCCAATCACCTGGATGAATCTCGACTTTCGAATACGCCCGCTGCGCGGTTTTGCTTCCCCCGCGATCGTGACGGCGAGCGTCCAACTGGTGGGCCTACCCATGTCTCGCTTGGCAATTCGCTTGATCCTCGTCGCGACGTCGGCGGCGAGCGGGTCGAGTGGCATTCCGCTGATGTATAGGAAAGCGGGCGTACAAAACAGCCCGCGGCCCAAGACGTCAACCTGTACCGAGCCCCAAGCTTCTCCACCATTGGCAAGGGCATAGCGCGCCTTCACCATGAAGCTCCCATGCATGCCGCGCTGCGGTGCCTCCGCATAGGGCACGGCAGTCGATTCGTCGAGCTGCTCCTCATTCTCGTCCAGCCCAAAACGCCATACTGGCCAACGTTCGTAGTCGCTCTCGGTCAGCGCATGGACGGGAGTCGGGGCGAAGGGCCCCATCCGGGTGATTAACCCGCAATCGGTACGCTCACCTCGCGCACGCCATCCTCCGGTGGGCCGTATCGCAACAAGGCGACAGGACTCTTCAAGCAGGCTGCCGAAG
>JAQSWC010000357.1 GCA_029266815.1 Paucimonas sp. | reverse complement strand
CGATCTTCCGCAAATGGAATGGCTATACCGATGACCGCTACACGCTGTCGTGCTTTCCGCTGGTGCCGTGGTCGAACCGGATCACCCACGGAGGCTTCATGCACAACGGGCAGTTCCGTGCGATAAAGCCGAACCGTGAAGGCGAACCGTATCCGATCCACGGCGACGGCTGGCTTCAGATGTGGCGAGTCGCCGACAGCCACCGCGACAGTGTTCGCCTGGTGCTCGAGTCGCACCGCTTCGACGGAAATCCTTACGACTACGTCGCCACGCAGACCTTCACGCTGCGCCCTGACGGGCTGGATATTGCGCTCGATGTCACTAACGTGGGCGACGAGGCTCTGCCTTTCGGGCTCGGCCTCCATCCCTATTTCATGCGCAACGAACAGACGCGCCTGACGATGCGGACTACTGGGGTCTGGCTTGCAGGAGACGACCCTATTCCCGTGAGCCATGTGAATGCCTTTCCACCGACATGGGACTATAACCGTTCTGCTTCGCTCGATGGCCCGCTGATCGACAACTGCTTCACCGGCTGGGACGGAAAGGCCGTGATCGATTACCCGGACCGGGGTTTGTCTGTGACGATGAACATGGAAGACTGCAGTGGTTACACACTGATGTATCGGCCGCCGGAACTGGATTATTTCTGCCTTGAGCCGATTACGCATCCTATCGATGCGTTTCACATGGAAGGAAGCCCCGGCTTGAAAATGCTCGCGCCCGGCGCGGCGCATGTACTTAAGGCTAGTTTTACCATCGGCAGGTAATCTCCGGTAGAGGCTGTATCAGGCTGAAGCCGGCATTCCCGCGGGTTCACGTTCGGTCATGAGTTTCTCTTGCACCTTCGAAAGATTTACTTCTTCGACGACGCGCTGATGTAACCCCAGCCGACCCCGACGATCAGCCCTGCAGTATGCGCCCAGTTGGCGATCGGTCCCAAAAGGCCCGTCCAGCACAATGCATACCACACCAGCATCATCACAACCGTACTGCGGTTGAGCGCAAAACCGAGGTCGGAACGTCCAAATCCCTGTCCCCACACATAGCCGAGCAGGCCATATACCACGCCGGACATGCCGCCGAACATTGGCGAGCCCGTCTTTCCATACTGGGCCAGGTTGGAAGCCACGGACAGCGCAAGTACAAAAGCCCCATAAAACACGCTGCCCCGCCTTGCTTCGATCAGACGGCCGAGGTCCCACGTCCACAACATGTTGAAGACGATATGCAACACGCCGAAATGGAGAAACATGGGCGTGAACAATCGCCAGATCTCGCCATTTCCCACCTGCTGAAGCCCCGAATATTCCGGCTCACCGATCAGCAGCGTGCGGAACAGGCCTTCCGAACTGCTCCAATTGGTGAGCGCAAAAACACCGACGCTGACAGCGACCAGGACGAAGGTGACGGGTGTAATGCGAAATGTCTGGTTCATGCCGAAAGTATGTGGCGGTTCACAGGCTCGGGTAAGCGGACATGGTGAGGTGGAAGCGTCCGTCCATCGACATTACTTCTGCCTGGCTGCCAATGACGAGCGTGGCCTTGTCGCGGATATGGCCATAGGGTAGGCCGGCGAGTATAGGCGTGGCGGTCTGTGCGCGCAAGTAGGTAAGCATGGCATTGAAATCGTAGCCGTTGTCGTAGGCATTGAGCTGGTAGCCGGAGAAATCTCCTAGCACCACTGCACTCTGCCTGTCGATTACCCCTGCCCGCATCAACTGGATCATCATGCGCTCCACGCGGTAAGGATGCTCGCTGATGTCTTCCAGAAAAAGTATGCCCTTCTCAACCTTTGGAAAATACTCGCTGCCCAGCAAATGAGTAAGCATCGCGAGATTTCCGCCCCACAGCATGCCGCTTGCGCTGATCGAGGGATTGTCTTCGTACTGGGCAAATACCGTGTGCGTACGCTGCATCAGGCAGCGCCAGAAATGATAATGGGTGAAGTCGCTGACATCCTCGCGTCCGAAATCCGGCCACAGCATCGGTCCGGAAAAACTCGCTGCGCCGGTTTTCGCCAACAGTGCTAGTTGCAATGCCGTCAGGTCGCTGTGCCCGACAAGCAGCTTGCCGCTGGAAGCCAGCAGCTCGTAATCGATCCAATCCAGCAGCCGAGTCGTACCGTAGCCACCTCGGAGTGCCAGGATGATTTTGGTATCCGCGTCACTCGCAGCGTCGTGCAGTTGCGCCAGGCGAGTATCGTCGCTTCCTCCGAAACGCTGGAATTTCCCCTCCGGTTCGTAAAAGCTCTTTGTCCTGCAACCCAGTGCTTCAAGTCTTGTCAATCCGCGTTCATAAGCAACCGGATCTTCCACGTACCCGCCCGGTGCGACAATCGCGACGCTGACGCCTGAAGGAACCTCTATGGGTGTTTCATTCACTTGCCGCTCCTGTAGCCATCTGCCGCTGGCGTCGCTCTGCGAAGAAGTCCTTCAGCAACTGGCCGCACTCCTCCGCCATGATGCCGCCAACAAGCTCAGTATGATGATTGAGCCGCGCCTCGGCAAAAAGGTTCACGATGGAGCCGCAGCTTCCCGTCTTCGGGTCGGGTGCACCGTAGACTACGCGCGCAAGGCGCGCATGCATCATTGCGCCGGCACACATCGAGCAGGGCTCGAGCGTGACGTACAGTTCGCAGCCGGGAAGCCGGTAATTGCCGAGCATCTCGGCCGCGGCCCGCAGCGCCATGATTTCCGCGTGCGCGGTGGGATCGTGGGTGCCGATCGGCTGATTGAAACCGGTGGCGATGATCTGCCCATCCTTGACGACTACCGCGCCGACAGGCACTTCGCCAAGCGCCCAGGCATTGTGCGCCTGGGACAACGCCTGTTGCATGAAAATGAGGTCGCGCATAGTGCCGGGAGCTTATT
>JAQSWC010000026.1 GCA_029266815.1 Paucimonas sp. | reverse complement strand
GGTGATTTCAGCGACTTGCGGCTTCAAGCCCTGCATGTCCGCAATTTCGTCAATGCATTCAATCGTGATCAGCGTTGAATCCATGTCCATGGCAAGCACCCTGAAGTCCGACAGTGCCTGGCCTTCCGGAGCAAAAGCGTAGTCCAGTCTCACGCTCCAGCATTCGGTGTCAACTTGCTTCCGAGCTTCAGGGTTCGCGTGTTTGCAGCGGTAGACTGCAGCCGACAATTCGTCTATCGAGGTGGAACCCGCGAGCCCCGCGATTCGTTCCACGTCAGCACGGTTTGCATCGAGTCCTTGCAGGATCAGGTTCATGGCGAAAAATTTCTGTCTGGTGATCGGATAAGCGGGTGGGTCGTCAGGCTCTCAGGCTTTTTATCGTTGAGCGGATCTGCGCGGTTCTCGCGGCCAGGTCGGGCATGCTTGCCGTAATGCGCAGCTTGTCCTGGCCATTCAAGCGGATGTGCTTGTTCTTCTGTACCAGTTCGATGATGCGCATGGCATCGATAGGCGGATTCGGTTCGAACTGCAGCACGGCGGCCTCGGCATGAGCATCGATCTTAATAATGCCGGCCGGCTTGGCGGCAATGCGCAGCCGATGCGTCTCGACCAGCGCCTTTGCCGGTTCGGGAAGCTTGCCGAAGCGGTCGATCAACTCTTCCTGCAAGGCATCAACCTCATCCGGTCTTTCGCAATTCGCAAAGCGCTTGTAGAGAGACAGGCGCTCATGCACGTCGCCGCAATAGTCCGCCGGAAGCAGCGCGGGAACGTGGAGGTTGATCTCGGTGGTCGTGGCCAGCGGAGCGGCAAGGTCGGGCTCCTTGCCGTTCTTCAGGGAACGTACCGCTTCATTCAGCATGTCGGAATAGAGCTGGAATCCAATTTCGTGCATCTCGCCGGACTGGTTCTCGCCCAGTACTTCACCGGCGCCACGTATCTCCAGGTCATGCATCGCCAGGTAGAAGCCGCTTCCCAGTTCTTCCATCTGCTGGATGGCGTCCAGCCGGCGCTGCGCCTGCTTGGTGAGACCGCTCATGTCCTGCACCAACAGGTAGGCATAGGCCTGGTGATGGGAGCGCCCGACGCGCCCGCGCAACTGGTGCAACTGCGCGAGGCCGAATTTGTCTGCGCGATGCATGACGATAGTGTTCGCAGTCGGTACGTCGATGCCGGTTTCGATGATGGTCGTGCACAAAAGGATGTTGTAGCGCTGCGCGACGAAGTCGCGCATTACTTTTTCCAGCTCACGCTCATGCATCTGGCCGTGCGCCACCGCAATGCGTGCTTCAGGCAGCAGTTCTTCGAGCTTTGCACGTCTGTTTTCAATGGTTTCAACTTCGTTGTGCAGGAAGTAAACCTGGCCGCCGCGCTTCAGTTCGCGCAGGCAGGCTTCGCGAATAACCGAGTCGCCTTCATTGCGCACGAAAGTTTTGATCGCAAGCCGTTTCTGCGGCGCGGTAGCGATCACGGAGAAGTCGCGCAGTCCTTCGAGCGCCATGCCAAGCGTGCGCGGTATCGGCGTCGCGGTCAGCGTCAACACGTCGACCTCTGCGCGCAAAGCCTTTAGTGCTTCCTTCTGGCGCACGCCGAAACGGTGTTCCTCATCGATAATCACCAAGCCAAGGCGCTGGAATTTCACTTCGCTCGACAACAGCTTGTGGGTGCCGATCACAATGTCCACGGCGCCATCGGCCATTCCCTTGATCGCCTGCGCTACTTCCTTGCCGGTACGGAAACGCGAAAGCTCCGCAATTTTCACCGGCCAGTCGGCAAAGCGGTCCGCGAAGGTATGGGCATGCTGTTCTGCGAGCAAGGTGGTGGGCGCGAGGATCGCCACCTGTTTGCCGCCCATCACGGCGATGAACGCGGCGCGAAGCGCCACCTCGGTCTTGCCGAAGCCGACATCGCCGCAGACCAGGCGGTCCATGGGCTTGCCGCCGGTCATGTCCTTGATGACGGCATTGATCGCCGCTGCTTGATCCGGCGTCTCCTCGAAGCCGAAACTCTCGGCAAATGCTTCGTAGTCGTGTGCAGAATACTGGAAGGAATGCCCCTGGCGGGCGGCGCGGCGCGCGTACAGGTTTAGCAGTTCGGCGGCAGTGTCGCGTATCTGCTGCGCGGCGCGGCGCTTGGCCTTCTCCCATTGGCCCGAGCCCAGCGCATGCATCGGCGCATCGTCCGGAGACGCGCCCGAATAGCGCGAGATCACATGCAACTGCGATACCGGTACGTAGAGCGTGGTGTCGTTGGCGTATTCGAGGTGCAGGAATTCAGTTTCGCCTTCGCCCAGATCCATGCCGACCAGGCCGCGGTAACGGCCGATGCCGTGGTTCACATGCACGACCGGGTCGCCGATCTTGAGTTCCGAGAGGTCGCGCACCATCGCTTCAACCTGTGTCACCGCTTCCTGCTTGCGGCGGCCAGCGCGGCGGGCGGAGTTCGCATACAGCTCGGTCTCGGTGATAAAGGCGAAACGCCCTTGTGGCGCATCGAGCAGGAAGCCAGAGTGCAAAGGCGATACGCCCAGCATCAAGGCATCGGAAGAAGTCTGGAAATCTTCAAGGCTGTCGCAAACAGCGAGCTGCAAGCCGTACTCGTTGAAATACTGCTGCATCGTTTCCCTGCGGCCGTTCGAGTCGGCACAGACCATTACCCGGCGGTCCGTCTGCAGCAGGAAAGCACGAAGGTTGGTAAGCGGATCGTCCAGGCGGCGGTTGACGGCGATGTCCGGCAATGATGCCGACAATTCCGACGGCCCGTCGGCACGGCCGATTGCCCAGCGCCCGAAAGGCTTCGCCAACGTGAAAAAATCCTCGCTGGTCAGAAACAGGTCTTTCGGAGGAAGGATTGGGCGTTCGCGGTCTGCCTTCAGGAAACGATGACGCGACTGCGTATCGCTCCAGAACTGCTTGACCGAGGCATCGATATCGCCCACGGTGGCGAACATCGCATCCTCTGCGACGTACTCGAACAAGGTCGCCGTCCGTTCGAAAAACAAGGGAAGATAGTATTCAATACCCGCGGCGGCAATGCCGTTGCCGATGTCCTTATAGATCGACGACTTGGTGGGATCGCCTTCGAACACTTCTCGCCATCGCCCGCGGAAAGCAGTTCGCGCCGCCTCGTCCATGGGAAATTCCCGGCCCGGCAGCAGGCGCACTTCGTTCACTGGATAGATGGAGCGCTGCGTATCGGCATCGAACGTACGTATGGTTTCTATCGTGTCGCCGAAAAGGTCGATGCGGTAGGGCAGCGTGGAGCCCATCGGGAAGAGGTCGATCAACCCGCCGCGCACGGAGTACTCGCCCGGCGACATCACCTGCCCGACATGGTGATAGCCGGCCAGTGTCAGTTGCGACTTCAGCCGCGATTCATCCAGCGACTCGCCTTGCTTGAAGAAGAAGGTATAGGCCGCGAGAAAGGAGGGTGGCCCGATCCGCATCAACGCCGTAGTAGCCGGCACGATCAGGACATCGCAGTTTCCTTTCTGAACTTCATAGAGAGTCGCTAGGCGCTCCGACACCAGATCCTGGTGCGGGGAAAATGCGTCATAGGGCAAGGTCTCCCAGTCCGGCAGCAGATGGCAGCGCAGTCGAACGCCTTCGCCGGCGAACCACCGGATTTCGGTCAACAGGCGTTGGGAATCGGCGGCAGCGGCAGTCACCACCACCAGCATGCGGCCTGCAGCCTTCAGCTCGATCGCAGCCTGCGACAGCGCCCAGGCATCTGCCGAGCCGTGTGCCCCAGGCAAGACAAAGCGGTTGCCGGGTTTGGGTAAGCCGTTTTTGGGATCGAATGGCATGAGAAAAGATGCGAGCCGCCGGCAGCGTAGGAGGGATGTGCGGCGACAGCAGGATTATAAACGAAGCCCGCAGGCCGACCGTCTCTGGCAAGGACGATGCGGTATCATTGCCGCGATTCTTTTGCGCAATCCTCCGAGCTGACATGAGCGTTCCGCGACATTTTGCATTGATTCCCGCAGCCGGCGTCGGCAGCCGCCTGGGCGCCGCCACGCCGAAGCAGTATCTGGAACTTGCAGGCAAACCCATGCTGCTTCATGCCATCGATGCCTTTCTTCGTACACCCCAAGTTCAGGAGGTGTTCGTCGTCGTCGCTCCGGATGATCCTTATATCGACGCTGCAATAGGCAAGGGGGATGACCCGCGTCTTCGGATATTGCGCTGCGGCGGAGACAGCCGCCGGGAATCCGTGTTGAACGGCTTGAACGCCATCTGCGAGCAGACGGCGGATGTAGACTGGGTTCTGGTGCATGATGCTGCCAGACCGGGGTTGACACCTGATCTGATACAAAGCCTGATGAGCACCCTGCAGGAGGATCCGGTGGGCGGCCTGTTGGCGTTGCCGGTGGTCGATACCTTGAAACGCGATGACGGCAATGGACGTGCGTGCGAGACCGTGCCTCGCAGCGGGCTGTGGTCGGCACAGACGCCGCAGATGTTCCGATATGGATTGCTGAAGAGCGCATTAGCCCACGCCGACGGCGTAACCGATGAGGCGGCCGCAATTGAATCGATGGGCATGCAACCCCGGCTGGTCGAGGGCGCGCATCGCAACTTCAAGGTGACCCTGCCGCAGGACATCGAACTGGCAGAATTCTTTCTGAAAAATTACCCATGAATCCCTTTCCTTTTCGTATTGGGCAAGGCTATGACTGCCATGCTCTGGTGGAAGGTCGAAAATTGATCATCGGCGGCGTGGATATTCCCCATGCAAAAGGATTGCTCGGCCATTCGGATGCCGATGTCTTGCTGCACGCCGTCACGGATGCCCTCTTCGGTGCCGCTGGCATGGGCGATATCGGCCGACACTTTCCCGACACCGACTCCCGTTTCGCCGGTGCAGATTCGCGTGTGTTATTACGGGAAGCCGTGGCTCGTCTGTCTCAAGCGGGATACCGCGTCGGTAATATCGATGCGACGGTGATTGCGCAGAAGCCGAAGCTTGCGCCTCATATTCCCGCGATGGTGTCGCATATCGCCTTGGATCTCGGGGTCGATCCGACTCGAGTGAACATCAAAGCCAAGACCAATGAAAAAATGGGATTCGTGGGGCGGGAAGAAGGTATCGCGGCAGAAGCAGTCGCACTGATATTTCTTGCATGACTGTTTTTTGGGGTAATGAAATGGCGAGGCAGGCACTTAGGCCTGCCTCTGGTAGGACCGGATTACTGCGTCAAAGTGAAATTCGCCGTTGCCTTTGCCGAGGTAGAGATGTCGACGTTGGTGTTTTGCGTGAGATACCCGCTGGCCGAACCTTCAATCACGTATTTTCCTGACGCTGCCGTATCGGCGCTGAACGTAACGGGCAAGGTGCCATACGCCCCGACAAGCGGCGCGGCCGAGGGCAGGGACAACGAGTAAACCCCGGTGACCGCATCGGCAGTCTGATACGCGACTTCTATTTTTTCCCCGCTTGAAGTCAGCGTTTGCAAGGCACGTACTGTTCCGCCGATATTGAAAGGCGTTACTGTTCCATTCACTGTATGCATGGTCGATGTCTGCAATGCGACGGGGGCGGTGCTGGTGCTGAGAGCGGTAGTGACTCCCGAAGTGACCGGAACGCCCGTAATTGCCGCTGCCGTACGGCCGTCAGCGGTAATTACCACCGTGTAGTTGGCGCCAGTGGAGGCGGGTACAGGCGACAAGGTGAAAGCGCCGTTAGAATCTGCAATAGTCGACTTGAGTACCACGCCGTTCTGCTGCACCGATACCACCGGATTGACGAGGCCGGTGTTCAGATAGCCGTTGATGGAGCCACTGGCCGCGCTCCCGCTGCCGGTTTTCGTAATGACCGATATTACGGGTTTCAGCAGGAAACCGCCGTTGCCTTTCTTGACGATGGATTTGCAGGCATCGAAGTCGAGTACCAGTTCCGTTTCCTCATCGGCGGCGACTTCGAATTGCTTGTTCAATTTGATGCCGCTTTGAAGTGCACTGGGCGTTTCAAGAGCTACCTCTGCCGTTGTTCCGCTCTGTACCACCGAGTTTGCGTAAGGCGCTGTGCCGCCGTTGGCTGCCAGTACCAAACGCATTTGCGTATATTGCCCGGTCTGCAAAGTGGTTTCCCCGAGCTCCGTTGTAAATCCGTTCGTCAGCTCCAGCAGGTTGATTTTTTTTGCAGGCTCCAGAGCGATATCCTTCCATCCCGTATCGTCTGCATCTGCGCCGGAATTCGTATGGACGCGAACCTTCGAGACAGTGACATTGACCTGGTCGAAGCCGCAGGCCGGCGCGTCTGTCATCGAGACACTGAGTGTGCCCATTGTGGAAGGACTGGCCGTAGAACCGCTTGTTCCGGTCGAGCCGCCACCGCCGCATGCGTTTAACAGAAAGGCCGCACCGATCATGCTTATGCAGCCGAGGCGGGAAGGGATAGGGAATGTTTTCATGAGTCCTCCTGAAGCTTGAAAATGCCGTCTCAACACAAGTTCGGCGAAATGCCAATGCGATGAAGCCGAGCCGCATGGATATTGATCCATGCCCACTTTACTTTGCGTGAACCGGACAAAGGTGTAAGGAGGTGTAAAGCCTGCAATAAGGCGTTAAGCGGTTAGGTCGCTGCTATAGGGCAGGAAGAGCAATTCGCAGCGTCAGTCCGCCCTGCGGTCGGTTCGCCAGCTTCAGTGTGCCGTGGTGGCGCCTGACGATTCTATCCACGATGGCCAAACCGAGGCCTGCGCCGTTGGCCTGGCTGCGTGCCGTGTCCATTCGAGTGAACGGTCGCACGATGCGTTCAAGATCGGAGTCCGGTATGCCAGGGCCACGGTCGGAAAATTCAACGACGGCACGATCTCCATCCTTGAAGCATGCAATCTCGATTTCCGCTTTGTCGGCAGTTTCCTTTTTTCCGTAGCGCCTGCCGTTTTCAATCAGGTTGGCGAACACACGTCTCAAGTCGGTTGCGTGGCCGTTGACGGCGACATTTTCCGATAAACGCGTCTTGATGGCGACATCCGGCATGCGGCCCCACGTTTCCGCAGCTTCGGCAATCAGGGACCCGAGGTCGAGCGGAGAAAGCTTCAGGTTTTCTGCCGGCTTTGCATAGTCCAGAAACTGCGAAATGATCGCGTCCATCTGCGACAGGTCTGCTTGCATTGCCTGCCTGGTTTCTGACGGGAGCGGCGCCATTTCGAGTTCCAGCGTCATGCGCGCTATCGGCGTGCGCAGATCATGTGATATGCCGGCGAGAATCACGGCACGGTCGGCATCCACGCGGTGAAGATCGTCGGCCATCTGGTTGAAGCTGCGGTTGGCCTCGCGCACTTCGGTCGGGCCGAATTCGGGGAGGGCGTCGGGTTGCTTGCCCTTGGCAATTTCACGGGCGGCTTCCGTCAGCCGTGCCAGCGGCTGGTTCACCAGTCGGGTAATGAAGATGGCACCGACCAGCGACAGAAAGAGCGTGATCGTCGCCCAGCCCGCCCACTGGATGCCGGAAGTCCGCTCTATGCGCTCGCGGTCCAGCATCAGCCAGTACTCGTCTTCGTCGATATTGAAGCTGACCCAGAATCCCGGCACCTCGTTGACGGTGCTCGCGAACTTGGTGCCCTTGCCGAGGTATTCCTTCACCCGGGTTTCGATCAGGGGCATCAGCAACCGGTCGCTAGGCGGTTCGATCAGATCGGTCGATTCGAGAGGATAGACGCGGATGCCTTCATTGCTGGCAAGGTCGAGCAGCAGTTCGCGTCGGGAGTCTGCCGCCGAATGGGTTAGCGCAGCCCGTGTAATAGTGACGATGGAGACGACCTGACCTGCGACCTGACTGGCGCGCGGTTCGCGTTCGAGAAGCCGGAAACTTGCGAACCACGCGCCCATGCTGCCGGAGACGAGGAAAGCGAGTAGGAAGAACGTGCGCCAGAACAAGCCGCTTTTCAGCCAAGCAAGCCTGGAGAAGAGCGAGGACACCCTGGCGGAAACCTTGCGCATAGAAGGCTGAAAGGGTGAGTTAGCGTGCTTTTCCGTCTGGAATGAAGACATATCCCAATCCCCAAACCGTCTGGATGTAAAGCGGATTCGATGGATCCGGTTCAATGAGTTTGCGCAGGCGGGAAATCTGCACGTCCAGGCTGCGATCAAAGACTTCGTATTCTCGTCCGCGCGCGAGTTCCATCAGTTTTTCGCGCGACAAAGGCTGGCGGGCATGGCGCGCAAAAGCCTTCAGAACGGAAAATTCGCCGGTCGTCAAAGGCACCGGTTCGCCCTTTTTCTTCAGTGTCCGCGTGCCGAGATCCAGCACGAAATCGCCGAACTCGAAACGTTGGGGTACTTCGGAAGGGGCGCCAGGCAACTCGTCCGGTCCGATGCGGCGCAAGACAGCGTTGATCCTCGCCACCAGCTCGCGCGGGTTGAACGGCTTGGGAAGATAGTCGTCCGCACCCATTTCCAGGCCCACAATGCGGTCAACATCTTCGCCTTTTGCGGTCAGCATGATGATCGGCGTCCTATCGTTCGCGCCGCGCAGCCTGCGGCAGATCGACAGCCCGTCCTCACCGGGGAGCATCAGGTCCAGCACCAGCAGGTCATAGCGCTCACGCAGCCACAGCTTATTCATGGCCTGCGCATTCTCTGCGGTCACGACGGTGAATCCCTGCTCGGAAAGATAGCGGCGCAACAGGTCGCGCAGACGGCTGTCGTCGTCCACAACGAGAATTTTTCCCTGGTTGGTATTGGCAGCAGTTTGCGTGCCGCTTGTAGTATCTGTCGTTGTCATAAGCTTATGGTAACTTTATACGCAATACGAAAAAATGATCCATTCGTCGGGCATTACAAAGTGTTACAAACTTTACCAGATCATGGTTACCACGCGACGAATGGCACTCTACACTTCAGCTATCTAACGGGCATTGTCCCACATCACACCGAAAGAGCGGATCATGAAGCACGTACGTTCTGCCGCAGCCGTGATCGGATTGTTTTTCAGTCTGTGCGCCTTCGCGGACCAGGATCAGCAGGAGAATGCTGTCCGGTCTCCCAGCCTGAGAGAACAGACGCGTGCTCTGCAGATGGAACAACTGACGGCCCAGCGTGAACGCGCAAGGCTGGATATTGCACGTAATGACAGATCGCAGGCTCAGCCCTCCGCCGAGGAGTCTCGTCGCGGTGCAAAAATGACCGCCGAAGATCGTCGGGCCTTGCGTCGGCAAATCGATGAAGCTGGCCACGACATCTACACTCCTCCACGTTGACCGGTTTGTCTAGCAGCCGCATCGACGCGGCTGCAAAAATCTTCGATCTGCTTTTTCCCCCACTCGCTATTTTGGCTGAATGAACTAAGCGGCTTCCCAAAGCTTATACGGCTGACGAAGCGGAATATATATCCCATTTCGTGAAAGAAGAAGAACTCATGGAAGCCGCTGGAGATGGACAGCTTTGCGAATGGCGCTGCGCCACGTCGGGCAAGTTTTTCCGATAGCGGGCCGAACAACATCTCGATTTCGAAGATCTCAAGCGGCGGTCCGCAGAATGTGGCGAACATCGCGACCGGTTTTCCTTGCATGCCTCGTACTTCTTCAAGATAACGCGCGAGAGGATAGGCGATATACAGCCACTTCGGCCCACCCAGGCAGATGCAGTCAAAGCGAGACACGTCGGGATAAGCGGGCGGGCGTATTGCTTGCATCGGCTGCCGGTAGCGCGCCTGCCACCAACGCCGAAAGGCTGATGAAAAAAGATAGATTGGTAGTGCCGGTAGGGTGCTGAGCAAGGGGAGCGCAAGTTTCCATTTGCTGCATTCCCTCACTGGCACAATCTTTTCTGTAACAACCTCATGTCCAAGCGACTGAAGCCGCGCCACTATCTCTAACGCCAGTCTTTCGGTATGGCCGCTGCGCGAAAAATACGGCAGCAGGATTTCAATTCTTCCTTGTTGGAAGCATCATAAATATCTGCTTCGGCAAGACGCGCATCGATGACACTTCTTGCGGACTGGTGTTTTGCCATCTGCTCTTCAAGGCGCTTGATGCGCGACTCGATCGGCTTGCGCAATGCGGAAAGCCGTTGCCGCTGTTCAGCTTCCGCCTTGCGCTGCTCCCGCCGGTCAACCGTTGGTGCTGAAGCCTGCTCCTCTGATTTTCGGGATAAAGTCTCCTGCGGCTTCACTCCAAGTTTCGTTTTGTACAACCAGTCGCGGTAGTCATCGAGGTCGCCGTCGAACGGTTGAAGTCCACCGTCTGCCACGATCATGAATTGGTCGGTAGTCGCACGCAAGAGGTGACGATCATGCGATACCAGAAGAAGCGTGCCGTCGAACTGGGCAAGCGCATCGGTCAGGGCCTCGCGGGTTTCCAGATCGAGGTGGTTCGTCGGTTCGTCCAGGAGCAAGAGGTTCGGGCGCTGCCACACGATCAGGGCCAAGGCCAATCGCGCTTTTTCGCCGCCGGAAAATGGGGCAATCTTTGTCGTTGCCATTTCGCCGGCAAAGTTGAAGCTTCCCAGGAAATTGCGCAATTCCTGTTCGCGCGTGTCCGGCGACAGCCTGGCAAGATGCCATAACGGCGATTCGTCATGCCTTAGCATTTCCAGCTGGTGCTGGGCGAAATATCCGATTACCAGGCCCTTGCCGGTGTGTGAAGTGCCGGCCAGCGGAGCGATTTCTCCGGCGACTGTTTTGATGAGCGTGGATTTGCCGGCGCCGTTTACGCCCAGAAGCCCGATGCGTTGTCCGGCCTGCAGTGAAAAATTGATGTGCGAAAGTATGGTTTTGTCTGCACGTCCCCCGCTGCGGTATCCCGCCTCAACATCTTCCATTACCAGCAAGGGATTGGGCGCACTCAGCGGCTCGCGGAATTCGAAAGAAAACTCGGCGGCTGCCCTTAGGGGAGCCAGCTCTTCCATTCTCGCCAGTGCCTTGATGCGGCTCTGGGCCTGCTTGGCCTTGGTCGCCTTTGCCTTGAATCGGTCAATGAAGGATTGCAAGTGCGCGCGCTGCCTTGTCTGCTTTTCAAGCATGCCTTGTGCTAGAGCGATCTGCGCGGCGCGCTGGCGCTCAAAGGCGGAATAGTTGCCCGCATAACGCTTCAGTTTCTTGTCGTCGATATGCAGGATAACGTTGACCACGCCGTCGAGAAAATCGCGATCATGCGAAATGATGAGCAGGGTGCCCGTATAGCGTTTCAGCCAGTCTTCGAGCCAGATAATGGCATCAAGGTCGAGATGGTTGGTGGGTTCATCGAGCAACAGCAGGTCGGAGGGACACATCAGGGCCTGGGCAAGATTCAGGCGCATGCGCCAGCCGCCCGAAAAACTCTCAACCGGTTGTCCCATCTGCTGTAGCGAGAACCCCAGGCCGATCAGCAATTGTTCCGCTCGCGAGCGAACGGTATACGCATCGGCATCCGCCAAGGCGGCATGCAGTTCGCCAATTAAAGAGCCGTCTGCTTCCGCTCCCTGTGCTTCCACTTCGGCTAGCTGCTTTTCCAGCTTGCGCAGCCCGGCGTCGCCGTCGATCACGTATTCCAGCGCCGCCCGTTCCAGCGCAGGCGTTTCCTGCGCCACATGGGCGACCCGCCATTTGGCAGGGAAATCGACCTCGCCGAGATCGGCATGCAATTCCCCGCGCAATACCGCGAACAGGCTCGATTTTCCGGCACCATTCGCGCCGATGAGGCCGATTTTTTCGGCGGGATTGAGGGTGGCGTCCGCGCCTTCCAGCAGCGGCTTGACGCCGCGTGTCAGCGTGACTTGCTGGAAACGGATCACTTCAACTGCTCGACGGTCAGCATGAATACCGATTGCTCCCCGGCGCTGGTCGACAGCCACGTCAATTCCACGTCGGAGAATGCAGCCTCCGCATGCCGGAACTCGTTGCCGATCTCGACGATCAGCATGCCGTTGTCGTTCAGCTTCTCGCGGGCTCCGGCCACGATCTTCCGCACCAGATCCATGCCGTCCTTTCCTCCTGAAAGCGCGATCTGAGGTTCGCGCCGGTATTCCTCCGGCAGGCGAGCCATCGAATCGGAGTTCACGTAGGGAGGGTTGGTGATGATCAGGTCATAGTTGCGCCCGCCGAGCGCGCCGTAGAGGTCTGATTCGATCAGTTCGATGCGGTCTTCCAGCCCGTAATCTGCGACATTGCGGCGCGCCACGTCGAGTGCGTCCCTGGAAATGTCTACTGCATCGATGTGCGCATTGGGAAAGGCATCCGCCAGCATCACCGACAGGCAGCCCGAGCCGGTGCACAGCTCCAGTATCGATCCGATTTCTTCCGCATCGCCCACCCAGGGTGCAAACTGATCGGGAATGAGTTCGGCGATGAAGGAACGCGGCACAATCACGCGTTCATCCACGTAAAAACGGTAATCGCCAAGCCATGCTTCGTTGGTGATGTATGCCGCGGGAATGCGCTCCCTGGCCCTGCGCTCCACTACCTGAATCACCTGTTCGACTTCTTCCGGCAGCAGCCGGGCATCCAGGAAGGGATCGAGCCGATCGAGAGGGAGTTTCAGCGTATACAGGATCAAGTAGGCCGCTTCGTCGAATGCCGTGGCACTGCCGTGGCCGAAGAAAAGGCTGGCAC
>JAQSWC010000356.1 GCA_029266815.1 Paucimonas sp. | reverse complement strand
AAAAGAGATTGTCTTCCCGGAGGTTGCGGCCGGTGACTACTACAGGCGTGGTTTCGGACAGCTCACGCAAATCATCGTCGCTCAGACGTCCCGTAAGAATGATCAGGCCGTCGACACGCCGTGACCGAAGCACTTCGATGCAGCGCATCTCTTCTTCCGCATTCCAGTGACCACTGACGAAAAGCGGGCTATACCCTGCCAGGCTCAGCGCCTCCTCAATGCCGCGCAAGGCCACGCCGTAGAACGGGCTGTCGATTGCCTGAGTCACGACGCCGATGCTGAGCGTGCGACCACCGGCTAGGCCGCGAGCGATAGGATTCGGCACGAATCCTAGTTCCGAAATAGCGCGGTCCACCGCTTCCCGCTTGTCCTGGCTCACGACCGCCGTGCCGTTCAATATGCGTGACACGGTGCTCGGCGAGACGCCGCTCGCCTTGGCGACCATATTCAAAGTGACCTTGCCGGACTGGGCGCCGGACTTTGAAGAAGCGATGCGTGCTTTTCGGGTAACCGTCATGGCATAAGTAGAAAAAGTTTTGCGGCATTGTGACACACAGTCCCCGATTATTGCTAACACTGGCGTGACCGAATGGGTGCTCTGCAAAGGTGATTTGTTGTTAATTGTCCGATCGTGAATCCGCCCGCCTCGGGATAGGGACTGATGAAAACGATTTCAGAAAATTTTCGCTAATGCCGGACGAGATAAAGCAGTTTTAAACAGAGTTTCTTATATTCCTCGTCTATCGAGATGCAGCGTCAAAACTGAAGCGGTGCAGTAACCGAATTTTCAATTCGTCATTCAAAATCAAAGACTTACCAGATAAGGAGCTCTTTTCAAGCCGGGAAGCCGCGGCTTCACGCATTTTCTTAACAAGTACGCCGAGCCGTACGGAAGCAGACGTTGCGTACTCCGGTGTTGACCGCCGTTCCACCACGTATCTCTTGTCCAGAAATCGGAGTGGCTGCATTAGCTCGGCAATTTAGGAATTGCGGGATTCCGCCATTGAACTTAAGATGCCTCCAACCAAATCAGGAGCGGCTTAGACGTCAGAAGGGCCGCCGATAAAGAGAAACCGGAAAATGTAGCGCTCTCGGCTACGGCTTTCCCAGTGGACGGATGGAGACAATGGAAAAAGGACATTCGAGCAGCATTGCCATGCTGCCCGCAGGCGCATTCGGCTTGCTTAATGGCGGAGTCATCGCGGGATTCGCGCTGGTCCAGTTCCTCTGGCTGCATTTTCTTGCTGGTCCGCGCATTGCGCTCATCAACCTTTATCCGGCTATTTTTCTCATTGCGGTCTGGACCCTGTTCGTGACCACCTATTATGCGGATCGCATCCTGGTGCGCAATCTCCTGCTATTGCCTGTACTGGTCTTGTGCCTGCGCTTGCAGGTCACGTGGTTTCAGGGCATGCAGGTATTGAACTGGGCCATGTGCCTGGTGATGGTAGCGGCCGTCGCCTACAGGTTTGCCCGCATCTTCGATACACGCGTCGGAAAGATTTTTCTGCTGCTGGCCGGCGTCGTCGTCCTCACCAATGCAGCGCACCATACCGGGCTGGACTCTCCCTACACCTATACTTTCCGCGTGCTGAATGAGCAGCCCTCGGGCTATACCGGAGTCGACAACAACTCGACGTGGGAGTGTGCCTACGAGCGCCCGCAATACCCGGTTCATTGCGATGCGCGCCACTTCGTCGCTTCGGAACGAATTTTCACCGAAGCTGATTTCGACCCTAGCTACTCCGTGCTGCTTCAACGTTTTCTTCATGGTTACGTGAACTCTCTGGCGGGTATGGAGGGCACCCGCTGGTGGGTCAATCTCGGCGTCAATTTCACGTTCTGGTTTTTTGCCTGTGTGTGCGTGTACCGGATTTCCAGGCTCCTGAAACAAAGCGAAAATACTTCCGGCATGGCCATGCTGTGCTGCGCCTCCGGCCTGGGTTTCATCGACATGTTCGCTCAGCCCTCGCCGTATCTGATGGCCTACGCCTATGCGCCCATCGTCATCTGGGCAACGCTCGAAATGATTTTCCGGGAACCGGACAGGGTGAGGACGACGCTTTTCGTCCTCATCATCTCCTCAGTGGTGATGGTGTACGACGCTTATCAGTTGATACTGGTGAGCGTGCTGCTTCTCCTGATAAACAAGAAAAGGTTCGAGGCTGGTGCGGTTTTCCTGTTGCCGCTGGTGTTCACACTGCTATGGAAATATTTTTCGCTCGACATGGTGCTCGGCACGCGCGGAGAAATTTCAAACGATACGAGCACCGGGTCGCTGCTGAAGCTGGACGTCGAGAGCTGGCTGCTGATCGTGAAACTGTTGAATTTCCCTCAGTTTGCACAGTTCGCGGGTAACGGAATACTTACCTACCTGTACGGCAACGTCATTATTGGAGCATTGGCTGCGTGGGGCTATCTGTTCATCAGCGGACGCAAAGGCTGGGACGTGCCGGAACAGAAGAACCTTCTCGTTCTGCTGTTCACCTTCAACCTGCTGATGATGGCTGCGATGATCTTCGTTGCGCCGCACATGATGCTGCTGTCGCCATCTTCCGGCATGCAGCCCCGTATGGCCTTTTACACTTACCCGATCAACATGATCGCGTTGGCCATCCTGGCGTCGCGCTGGCTCCGGCAATACGCATGGATCATGCCGCTGATGCTCCTGATCGTGGCGAACATCAATCTCTCCGGCTGGGCAAGCCTGGACATGCTGTTCGACTATGGGCGCATCGGCATGTTCTGGAAATAAGAAATTCCGCCGTCAGTCAATCCAATACAACCGCATCCGCCTAATTCAACTTACAACGGTGTTCTCGTGCAAATCATCATTCCTATGTCGGGCTTCGGCGAACGCTTCCGCCGTGCAGGCT
>JAQSWC010000025.1 GCA_029266815.1 Paucimonas sp. | reverse complement strand
GGAACGTGCAGGAAAATAATCCGGTAAGCCTCGCCCTGCTGGTGGTCAGTGGGAGCGACGAAGAATCCAATGTACATTCCGATAATGCACAGCAGCGTGCCGATGACCGCAAATACGGGTATCAGTTTTCCCGCGAGCGGGAAGAACGTTTGAGGCGATGCGTACTTGAACCAGACGCTCGCGCTCAACGGCGGTCTTCCGGACAGGGTGTCGTTGGTGGCTGACATTGCAGTAATACTCCTAGAAGATTTCAAATCGAGGCATCGTCATTCCAGCGCGATGCGCAGCGACACTGCCGTGGCCCAGGGCGTCAAAGCCGAGGCACCGGCGAGCAATCCGCCCAGCAGCAACAGATGCGCTTCGCCGCCGAGCCCCGACGCTTCGGCCCCCACCGCTCCGGCGCCGAAGATCAGCACCGGAATATACAGCGGCAGTACGAGGAGGGAAACCAGCACTCCCCCGCCGCGCACGCCAAGCGTCAATGCGGCACCGATTGCGCCGATCAGGCTGAGGATCGGCGTACCGATCAACAGGCTGGATACCAGTACCGCGATCGACGCGGGCGGCAGATCGAACTGCACTGCGAGCAGCGGGGCCACCAGTATCAACGGGAAGCCGGAGACAAGCCAATGCGCCAGCACCTTGCCGATGACAATTACAGAGAGCGGCTCGGACGATAACAGCATCTGTTCGAGCGTGCCGTCTGCGTAATCGAGCGCAAACAGCCGGCCCAGCGCCAGCATCGACGCCAGCAGCGCAGCCACCCAAAGGACGCCGGGCGCCATCGTTCGCAGCAGCCCTTGCTCAGGCCCAACGCCAAGGGGGAACAGAGTAGAGACGATCACGAAAAAAAACAAGGTGGTCAGCACATCCGCACGGCGCCGGAATACCAGCAAGAGATCACGCCGGATCACGCAATACAACGTCGTCAACATAGAGTGCCCCGGCTCAGATCAAGGCAAAGAGAGCGGCGCGCAATCAGGTCGATTTCCTGATGCGTGGTGTAGATCAGCATGCCGCCATTGGCCAGGTGGTTGTTGAGCGTGACGCACAATTCGTTGACCGAATTCTGGTCAAGCGCCGTAAAGGGCTCATCGAGAATCCATAGCGGAGCGGCTGCGCTGAGCTGCAGACGGGCCAACGCCACGCGCTTGCGCTGCCCCTGGGAAAGCACTCTGGTCGGCAGGTGTACGGCTCGCCGGAGGCCGAGATGTTCCAGCGACCGGATCGCATCCTCCCGGGTGGCCGGAGTACCGGATAGGGTTGATGCGACGGCAATGTTTTCCCAGGCCAGCAGATCATCTTTTACGCCGCTTGCATGGCCGAGGTAGACGAGGTTACGTGTGAATTCCTCGCGACACTCCCGAATGTTGCGGCCATGCCAGCGCACTTCTCCTTCAAGGGCTTGCGTCAAGCCGCACAGCATTCGCAAGAGGCTGGTTTTGCCACTGCCGTTTGTTCCCGCCACCCGCAACGCGTCGCCGGCGCTGATTTCAAAGGCAACGCCACTGAAGAGCTTGCGCTCGCCGCGAACACAGGTAAGTTGATGTGCCTTCAAAGTCATCCGCGTTCGCATTCAAGCAAATGTGAAGATTGTTTTTGAAAATTCATAATCATCTAGTGTGCCTTCCGGAAACAGGAAAAAAGTATCCGGATGACGTCTAAGTGCAACGATTTCGGTCTTGCCACTTGCGCGGTCAATGTTTCTACCGGTTGCCGTGTCGGGAGTAATGAATGCGAACGGAACATCATAAATTGCTCTTGCTACCAAACACTCCCTCGCAATGATCTTCCGCTCGGTATCGCTTATCGTCCCGACCCTCTTTCCTGATTTTTCGGCAGGTGTTTTGAGAGCATCGCAGGATACGCCAGTTTCATCCACGTAACCGATATTTCTAGCTTTCAAAAATCGAATGGCGAGTTCTGGCCTGGCATTTAAAAATCAAGCGTTTCACTCGCAAAATGCTTGTGCATCGCAGCAATTATAAGGACCAGTTTAGTACCACTGAATGCCTTACAACACTTTTTGAGAAAGCGCTCACAAAAGATTATAAGAATTCGCGCAATTCTTGAGAAAGCGCTTTCATATAACCTTTATTCGCCGTAATATAAGTTGCCACGAAAGCATATTTACTGGCTACCCCTAGCCCGCGCTCTAGTGCCCCAATAAGTACTAAAAAGGAGACAAACTTGAAACGGACCATTATTCAGGGCCTGATCGCAGGCCTCTCATTAACCATGCTTGCCGGTTGCGGCGGCTCTTCGCAAGATCAAGGCACATCTAAGCAATTAGCTGACGGTGAAGCCTGTAGTGCTGCGTGGGTTGCAACAACTGCTTATAACGGCGGTGCCAAGGTCAGCCGTTCCGGTAGGAACTATACGGCTGCCTTCTGGACCCAGAACCAGGATCCGCTAACCAACAGCGGCCCTGCAGGTAGTGGACAGCCCTGGACCCCCGGTTTCTTGTGCGGCACTACCCCTACACCGACCCCAACACCTACGCCTACACCGACTCCAACCCCTACACCTACACCGACACCGACCCCAACTCCGACTCCAACGCCTACGCCAAGCTGCACGTTGCAAGCAGAGAATTATTCGGCAGCGTATGACACCACGCCTGGCAACACCGGCGGCCAGTACCGCACGGGCGATGTCGATATTGAGATTACGGGCGATACAGGCGCCGGCTATAACGTTGGCTGGACGGAAAACGGTGAATGGCTGGCCCACAACAGCGTGACCTTCCCGACTACCGGTACCTATACCCTCCAAGATCGCGTGGCCAGCCAGAATGGCGGCGGCGTGATTTCGGCTGACCTGAATGCCGGCGCCATCCAGCTCGGCACGACGCCCGTTCCCGCCACCGGCGGATGGCAGGTCTGGAGCACGGTTCAACGTAACATCAGTGTTAATGCCGGTACCTATAACCTGGGCACGTTTATCACCACAGCCGGCTTCAACCTGAACTGGATCCGCATCAACGGTGCAAGCTGCAGTCCCACACCTACTCCGACCCCTACTCCTACACCGACCCCGACACCTACCCCGACGCCTACACCTACCCCGACTCCTACACCCACCCCAACTCCTACCCCAACGCCGACTGTTGTGCCGTTATTTAACAGCACCACTGCTCTCGAACCGGCAATCACGTTCGATCGCGGCGACGCGCTTGTCACCCGCATTTCGGACCGCGCTCGCGATCGTCACGCCAAGGAAGATCAGTTCCAGGCATACGACCATTACTTGAGCTTCTACTGGGAACACCGCACGGCCTCGATCGAAATCGTGGACTACGTCGCCAAAGGCGGTACGGCGGTAAGAATGAACGTGCGCACTCAATGGAGACTCGACGATCTGGAGGCCGAGAATCGCTGGTTCTACCGCGGCGTCAACACCGTGGCCGAATTCTGCGACAACGGTGTCATGAACAAGATCAACGACCTGAACTACTGGAAGGAACGCACCACGAACTGCCTGTACAACTTCCGCCAGATTCAAAAGGGCGACAAGATGGAGTTCGAGTTGAGCCAGTTCCTGCATCCGAGCGTACCTAACGGTCGTGCAAACTACTACGGCACCACCTTCCTGTACGTTGTGGGCGAAGGCCTGAAGCCGTGGGATATCGGCGGCTCCACGCCTCACGGCGGCGTTGAGGACTCCGTGGCGATTCCGCAAAGCGCATGGCTTGGCGGCCGCACCACGATTCACGCGATGACGTCGAATGAGCCTGACAACCGCTTCATGCAGATGGCGGGCAACCTCGGTTACGACAATGGTCAGCCGTTCGTGCTAGGCCGTCGCGTACATCACAGCTCGTTCGTCAACGGTGTACATGATGAGCGTCCGGTAGAAAACCCCGCATTTACCGAACTGTCCGGCAAAGCAGGGCCGCGTTACGTCAAGGAAAGCTGCGCAAGCTGCCACGTGCGCAATGGCCGCGCAGCGCCCAACCCCGTTGGCCAGGCTCTGGATAAATGGGTGTTCAAGGTGGGCGATGCCAATGGCAACCCGCATCCGACCCTGGGCAAGGTGCTCCAACCGATCGCCAACAGCGGTGCCTCAAGCGAAGGTAACGTCTCGATCGCATCATGGACGCTAACCGGCAATCTGCGTAAGCCGAACTACCAGTTCACCGGTACCGTGCCGAGCAGGTTCTCGGGTCGTATTGCGCCAAGCCTGGTCGGTATCGGCTTGCTCGAAGCAATTCCGGAATCGGCAATTCTCGCGAAAGAAAATCCGAGCGGCACCGGCATTTCGGGTCGCGCCAACCGCGTTACGGATCCTGTGACCGGACAGACGCGCCTCGGACGCTTCGGCTACAAAGCTGCCACAAGCAGCGTGAAGCATCAGGTGGCGCAAGCGCTTAATAGCGATATGGGCGTGAACAGCTCGGTACTGCCGAATCCTGACTGCGGTTCCAGTCAGTCCGGTTGTGGCGCAAGCGGCTCCGAAGTAAGCGATACGAATCTCAACAACCTGGTGAAATACATCTCGTTGCTGGGCGTGCCGCCTCAGCGCAACTACAACAGCACGTCGGTCGCCAACGGCAAAACCGTCTTCACCAACATTGGTTGCGCCGGCTGCCATACACCAAGCTTTACAACCAGCCAGTACCATCCGCTGGCAGAGCTGCGCAGCCAGACCATCTCGCCGTACACGGACATGTTGCTCCACGACATGGGCCCTGGTCTGGCGGATAACCTTGGCGAAGGCCAGGCATCGGGTTCCGAGTGGCGTACCGCGCCGCTGTGGGGCCTTGGCCTGAATGCCTGCGTCACGGGTGGTGTACCTGATGGTCCGCAGGGCTCGCAGGTGTGCACACCGGTCCATAGCTACCTGCACGATGGCCGCGCCAGAACGATCGACGAAGCGATCCTGTGGCACGGCGGCGAAGGCGAAGCAGCGAAGAATGCGTACGTGAATTTGACCAGTACGCAGAAGACGGATCTCCTGAACTTCCTGAATTCGCTGTAAGAACTGAACCAGAAGCACTTCGTTAGTAAAACGGGACCACGGAAACGTGGTCCCTTTTTTTTGCACGACGGCGTTCGATGCTTGAAAATCCGCCAATCTAATTCGCGGCCATGCTATCCATTACGGTCGTATGCCATGAGCAAGCCTTTTTACAGTGTATGCAGTAGGCGACTCCATGTCGTCTTCGCCCAGGTCGTCGATCAATTGATGCAGCCGCATGTCCGTCGCTTCGCAGTCATGATCCTCGCAGTAGGTGACCAGTTCGTTATCCGTGAAATAGACCTTGAACGTACCATCCTTGATGAACACGTCGAGACGGTGCGGCCCGACATTCGTCCATCCCTGCGATAGATTCCAAGTACACGTACACGGAGGAAACCGTTTTTCCTCGACATATTGTTTGATCCGTTTTTCGATCAGAGCCGCGCAGGCGTAACGATGTCGTTCGTCATAACCAGCCATGTTTCCTCCAGCTTGTGAATTGATTTCGGGAAGCACTTGAAGAACGGGAAATCCTGAGCGGATTTCACCGACGTACGGAATAGAAAACACGCTTTCACCGAAGTTCGCTTTTTGTATGATTTTGGACGAACTCATTGCCTTGGGTTACGTCCAATGCAAAAGCTGTTTACCAACCTGTTTCCGTCTGAGAAAGAGGCTGCTTTACTTCGCGGGTGACCACATGACCAGCGCTAAAGCGCTCGCAACATTGATCGACGACAACCGTGATGAGCTGTTGACCTTGTGGCGCAAGAAAATCAGGGAGCTACCCTCTGCCCGTCAACTTGACCAGCCAACGCTGCATGACCATATCCCGATTTTCATGCGTGAAATCATTCTCGCACTGGAAAACGGCACGGAAAGAATGATTATCGAAAATATGACCAATGCGTCTCCCGTGGCGCATGGCATTCAGCGGCTGGAAAACGGCTTCGATTTGACGGAGGTCGTGACGGAATATAACATTCTTCGGGATTGCATCCACGACCTTGCGGACAAGAGGAATATCGGCTTGCAGGGCGAGCCATTCCATATTCTGAATTTCGTGATGGATGCCGCCATCGGCGCGGCGGTCAAGGCCTACTCGGTGCAACAGGCACTCGAAGTGCAACGGCGGCGTGATGAGCACCTGGCTTTTGTCGCACACGACTTGCGAACGCCGTTGAATGCCATTGGGCTTGCCGCACAGGCGCTAGACCGGATCATCGCGAATCGCCTGGACAACGAACAGGCCCGCAAGATGTTGAACTCCTTGCAGCGCAATGCCGGGCAACTGACGATGCTCGTGAACAGAATTCTCGATGAGAATTCGAACCTGGAAACAGAATGCGGCATCCGTATCGAGCGGCGAGCCTTCGATCTGTGGCCCCTGGTGGAATCGTTGATCCATGACTTGCGGCCGATTGCCGGTACCGGCAGCACCTCGCTCGTCAATCGGGTTCCGGAAGATCTGACGGTATTTGCAGATGCGACGCTTATTAAACGCGTATTCCAGAACCTGATCGCCAATGCGATCAACCACACGCCGTACGGTGAAGTAACCATTGTGGCTAGCCGTACCGGCCGTGTGGTGCATTGCGAAGTCAAGGATAACGGCAGCGGAATTTCGCCTGAACGGCTTCCCCACATATTCGAAAAATACGAATCGGACCACACATCATCCTCCGCCATCGGCCTAGGGCTGACCATCTGCAAGGTGTTTGTAGAGGCGCATGGCGGCGTGATCGTTGCGGAGAGCCGTGTTGGCGAAGGCGCCGCCTTCCATTTCTCCCTTCCCGACAAATGACTTCCTCCCACCCGGCCCGGTACGATCCGAACGGATTGCTCGACTTTCTGCAAGCTCATCTGAATGCGCCTGACGATCACGCGCTGGCACAGGCGTTGAGCCTTCCCTCCTCCCTATTCGGGGATTTGCGTGCCCAGCGGATGCCTGTCAGTGCTTGCCTGCTCCTGTCGCTGGAAGCCTCAACCGGCCTGAGCACGGAATCCTTGCGGCGCGCCATGGGCGACCGGAGGGCAAACGCGCGGGTGTCCATACCGCCAATTCGCGAGCAGGGATACGCACGGTAATCCGTTTGTACAGGTTACTGCTTTCGCCTGAACCCGGCACCAAGAGATAAGCATGTCCCGTTTGCTGTAAAAACCTGTTCCGGGGTTGCGGAATTTCCTCTATACCTCGATCACCAATGCCGGATTGAATTCCTCATTCTCGAATTTTAATCGCCCGGGCTCTGTTGCGGGATGCCTCAGACAGTATCCGCGAGGATTGCATACGACGCGGCACCTGCCGAGCCGATAGTCGAACGATGAATGCGTATGGCCATGAATCCAGACATCCGCCATGCCCACCAAAGGCGTCAGGTCGCTGGCAAAGGCGGCGTTCAAGGGATTGCCGCCGTACTTCGGATGGACTGACTTAGGATGCGGGCAATGATGGGTCACCACGATGGTCTTGCCGTCGAATGGACGCGTGAGCCTGTCATGGAGCCACGTGCGAGTCTGCCGATGAAGCCGTAGCGCATCGTCAGGCATGAAGCGCTGGCCGTCCGCGCCATGATGAATCAGACGATGGTCGTTCAATGCCGCTGTCGCGAGCGCCATGGCGTCTGCGGGATCTCCGCAGAGTTCGTAATCGGTCCACAGGCATGCGCCCAGAAATCGTACGCCGCCTGAAATCCATTCCTCGTTTTCGAGGAAACGGATTTTGCCTTCGACGCCAGGGCCTCCACGGCTGCGCAATCGGGCCTGCGTCGCGGCCAGGTCATCGTTGTAAAGCTCGTGATTGCCGTGAACGTAGACGACAGGTGTAGGCCAATCTGCAAACGTGTCGAAGACTTTTGCATGTTCGTGAATATCGCCGGCCAGCACCAGCACATCGGAGGCAGTTTCGGCTATTGCCCGGTAACCTGGAAGCGTATGTGCAAGGTTCTCGAGGTGCAGGTCGGAGGCAATCTGAATTCTCATAAGTCAGTAACTTGCCTTTTTATCCAATGCAACTTTTTAGCGGTTTCAT
Organism: Paucimonas sp.; assembly: GCA_029266815.1. Taxonomy (GTDB): domain Bacteria; phylum Pseudomonadota; class Gammaproteobacteria; order Burkholderiales; family Burkholderiaceae_D; genus JAQSWC01. The sequence goes on along the minus strand of JAQSWC010000025.1, from coordinate 2,067 downwards.
TATCCAATGTCCTAGTCGAGGGCGAACGAGTCTCTCTTCTACTCTTCCTTCTTGACCCGCCGCGCGCAAGCTCGGCGGGCTTTTTCTATGGAGGTAATAAAGAAGGTCGCCGCCTCGATCCATGAATCGACTGCCACAAGGGTATTGCGCATCAACTTCCGGATATGTCGGGCGTGAACTAGTCTGCCTGTTCAGTGTGGTATCGCCAGGCCAAGCGCTTCAAGCGCCTTGATGTCCACTGGCTTGACCAGGTGGTGATCGAATCCCGCATCGCTGGCCTGCCGCTTGTCTTGTTGCTGGCCATACCCGGTCAAGGCTACGAATACTGTCTCGGCTAAAGCAGACAGACTTTTCATGCTGCGGATCACATCGTAGCCATTCATTCCTGGCAGGCCGATATCGAGGAATGCGACATCCGGCCTGACGCTTTGCGCAAGCCCGATAGCGGTCGGTCCGTCGTGGGCGACAAAGCACTGATGCCCATCGGCTTCCAGCAACGCTGCCAAGGTAGTAGCGGCATCGATATTGTCGTCCACGACCAATATTTTGCGGTCAAAATTCTTTTGTTCGCCAGCAGAATTCGATGTAGTCGATCTCGGATTTTCCTCGCGATCCGTTAACACCGGTAAGGTGATGTCGAACCGGCTGCCGCGGCCTACGCCCTCGCTTTTCAGCTCCACAGTTCCGCCATGAAGGTCCATCAGCTTGCGCACGAGAGACAGCCCGATGCCCAGGCCGTCCGGCGCGCGATCGGGCGCATGATCCGCCTGCGCAAACATGTCGAAGATATGCTGTGCGCGTTCCGGGTCGACGCCAATGCCGTTGTCGAGAACGCTGACTTTCAACTTGTCGGCGGCAATCGCGGCAGTGAGCTCGATGCTGCCGCCGGCCGGCGTGAATTTCGCGGCATTGGTCAGCAGATTTCCGATAACTTGCGCGAGACGAACCGCGTCGCCCCGCACCCAGCAGCGCTGGTCGGGCAATTGAACCGATAACTTGTGATGGCGGGCATCGATCAGGTTCTGCGCGGTTTCCACCGCCGGCATCACGAACTCGCGCAGTTCCACCGGCAGCCGCCGCAGACTTACCTTGCCGTGCGTAATCCTGGAAACGTCGAGAAGATCATCCACCAGCCGCACAAGATGATTGGCCTGCCGGAGAATGATCTGGCGCGCGCGCTCTTCCATCGTGGTGGGATTGGGCGCTATCTTGTTGAGCAGTTCCACGGAATTGCGGATCGGGCCGAGCGGATTGCGCAGCTCATGAGCTAGCGTCGCCAGGAATTCATCTTTCTTGCGGTCGGTTTCCTGAAGCTGTTCTTCATAGATCTTGCTGGTGGTGATGTCCTGCGAAATACGTGCAATGCGCTTTCCGTTGGAGTCGTCATCCCGCACCGGAAATCCGCGGTCCCTTATCCAGCGCAAGCTGCCGTCCTTGAGGACCAGCCGGTATTCTTCTTCCAGGAAGCCGGACTCATAAAAGCGGTTGTACGCCATTTCCACCCGAACGCGGTCATCCGCGTGAACCACGGCCAGCCAGTCGTCAGGCGCCTTTTGCAAGATTTCTATCGAACGCTGCCAGAGCGCTTCATAAGCGGGATTCACGTAAAGCAGCTCGCGCTTTTGGCAGTCGAACATCCAGAACACGTCGGTCACGTTATTGGCAATCTGCCTGAAACGTTTTTCGCTGTCCCGCAACTGGGATTCGGCCTGTCCCAGACGCAGCAGCGCCTGCACGTTCGCGATCAGCTCCTCGGGCTCGACGGGCTCGACCAGGTAATTGTCCGCGCCACCTTCCAGCGCGCGGATCTTGTGCGTGCTTCCCACGAACGACGCTGAGGTCTGCAGGATAAGGATCTTGTTCGTCTGCGAGTCTTGCCGGAGCAGTTTGCAGACTTCGAAGCCGTTGATGTCTGGCAGTTTGACATCGAGCAGTATCAGATCCGGTTTTTCATGTCGCGCCTTATCAAGGGCCTCAGTACCGCTTTCAGCTTCCAGGACGGTATAACCCGCGCGCGATAACACACGCGTCTTGGCATACCGCGCTGCTTCGCTGTCGTCGACATTC
>JAQSWC010000355.1 GCA_029266815.1 Paucimonas sp. | reverse complement strand
AAAGCGCGTACAGCCAAAGCCGTTTCAGGTTTATCGCACCGTCGAGCGAAGCCTTCAGGTAGTGTTCCACCGCAAATCCGACTGAGCAGGCGGCGGCGAACAAGGTGCAGGTTTGCACCGTCGGCACATCATGCGCGCCCTTCAGCGCAACCAGCCGGTCGAGAAAATGCCCCAGCAGGATGGCGCCTGCCGAGTGGCCGACGATGTGCAGCTCCAGCTTCTTATGGCGCGCTTCCAGATCGTGTTTCAGTGCAACGAGGTTCCGCGCCAGCAGATCAATGCCGTGTTCCTTCTCTTTAGCGCGCTGCGCATTTTCGCGCATCTCGCTCCAGATGCCCTTGCCGAGCACATGGCCCAGGGCCTCCACCGAGCGGTCCCGCGCTTCGCCCAGTGCATCCAGAAAACCTCCGGCCGGCGGCGCCTCTTCGCCAAAGAGCTTTTTACTCCAGTCCTGCACCATGCTGCTCAGGGTGTCGCCAGCGCCGGTTTTCCATGTAAGAAAAATCGGATAGATGTCGTTTGCCTCAAAGTACGGTGCAAGCACCCGGATGCGGCGTATGGATTCATCTTCGGCATTGAGGCCGCCGTGCGCATAAACAACCAGCTTCATCACCTGCGACGATTTGGAAGCGAACCATGATGCGGGCGCATCGCGAATGATTTCCTTCGCCATGCCGGCCTTGTCCCGCATGTCGCGCGTAAAATCGGTCACGACCAGTTCGCCGTCATTGCCGGTAACCAGCGTGTGCCGATAAGCCTCTTCAGTGGACCATGGCTGATACGCCTTGCACGCAAATTCGCGGTCGATCGGCCAGGGGTCGTCGGCCGGATTGCCTGGCACGCGTGACGCACGCTCGAGGTTGTTCAGGGAATGCCCGCTCGGGACACGGTTGCGCGACGATTTCACCCGTCGCGGCGCGCCGTCGCCGTCAGGCAACGCCAGCGGGACGCCGAGCGCACACACCCAGGCATCGGAGCCATGCACGACCCAATCGTCATAGGACAATATCGCAAAGCCCGACGCCCCCCATCCCAGCCCCCAGGAGTTCTGCACGACGAATCCGCGGTCGTTATAACCCACCAGCGCAAAGGCGTGTCCACCCAGCTTTTTTGGATCGGCGGGAGGAGGAATCAGCGGCAATGCCGCATGATCGACTGGCGACACCGGCTTCCCGCTGCGGATCACCTCATCCCATCCGTCATGGACGTTTGCCGAGACATAGACTGCGCCGATATTGACGATGGCAGCCTGAATGTCCACCACCGATTCTTTCTTTACCCGGTAATACACTCCCAGCGGACGCCGGCTTGCATCCAGTTCCCACCCCGATACCGGGCGCCTGAAGACGGCTGCGCCTTCCTCATCCAGCTCATAAGGCCACATGGCAGAGGCGCACACGCCGTGCTTGTTCCACCCTTTCAACGCGCCACGGCAACTGGAGCCGTCGTAATCCGCTCCCGGCCACTCGTCGTAGCGCTTGGCCAGTTCATACAGCATGCGGGGACTCACAGGAAGAAAAGGCACCTTCGTGCCGGTCGCCATATGCCGCGTCCACAGCAGATAGTTGGCAACGCATGCCAGGCCGAATCCGGTACAGGCCCCTTCCGAGCCCTGGTTCAGTATCAAGCCCGCATCGACATAGCTCGCCATGAAACGCGCGACGTCTGCCTCGTCCGGATGGCATGGCGGCAATGACTTGAGCGGCGGCTGGTAAAGAATGTCGCGAAAGTCCACGCGATCGGGGCGCGCATCGAAAATCCGGGTGCCGTTTCCCGGTGCGGTGAGGGAAACCGCCGCGTGGGCAGCTTCGGCTTTCGCAGCGGCTTTCCTAGTCGACGGCTTGACTCTGACGTCCATATTCCGTCCTCTCGCGAGTTATTGGCTTGCGCCGTCAGCACTCGGCATCGGCGAATGATGAGTAATACGACTGGCATTCGCAAACGTAGTGGCACTTGCCAAGGACAATAGCTTGTTGAATCTCAAAATCGCGGTGGGGCCGGGCAGTTCACGATTCCGGGTATTTCCGATAAATAGGACACGCAATCGCATGTGGACTAATCGGTTTCCAAACTGCCGATGCGCCAAGAGGCTGCGCAGACAGCAAATGGATCTGGCTGAGTAGAACTCCTTTCATGCATCGACGCATCCGCAAAAGGAGCGGATGCAATGCAAAGCACGCTGCTCATGCAAATGCATTTCGGTTCAGTGTGGCCGTATTACCGGAAAGAACCTGGCCTTCGACCGTGTTAAATCAATACCGATTGATGAGCGCGATCAATCTTTGCCAATGAAAGGAGCAGATGCTAACTCTGCGTTTACTTTTTGATACAACTACCAAGGAGCCGCCATGATGAAGATTTTGACCGCCGCAGTTGCAGCAACCATGCTCATGTCCCTGCCTGTTCATGCCGAGCCGCAGAAGATGACCGGCGTTGAGTTGGATCAGGTGGTTGCCGGTGAAATTTGCCCGCCGGATGTTCCCCCTCCTCCGCCTCCTCCTGAGCCGGAAGTGAAGGTCAAGGGCAACAATGGCTGGGGCAATGGTCCCGACACCACCAACCCGGGCAGCTTCAGCGGCGGCACCGCGCCGTCGAAGAGCACCAACTCCTCCATTCCCGGCGGCGGCATCAATCAGGCGCCCCAAAGCAAGTTCACGGGCCGTTAATCTCACCACTTACCGGGCGGAGTCTTCTCCGCCCTTTTTTATGCCGATACGCGTTTTTGCCTTCGCGCTTGCATTCCTTTTGCTGGCCGGCCCTGCCGGTGCGCAGCGGCCTGTGCGCTCGCTACTGGAAATGCGCCAGGAAAACCTGATCATGCAGCAGTGGGATCTCAGTTGCGGTGCTGCTGCGCTGGCGACGCTGCTGACGTATCACCGGAGCTATCCCG
>JAQSWC010000354.1:4523-5621 GCA_029266815.1 Paucimonas sp. | reverse complement strand
GTGCTGGCGCAGGTAGCCCAGCGCGGCGGCCAGGTCGCCCTTTCTCTCGGCCAGTGCCGACAGTGCCGCGTAACAGGCGACCTGCTGCGGACGGGTGCGGATGCGCTGGGAAATCGCCAGCGCGTCTTCATAGGCGCTATAAGCCTCGTCGAATTTTTCCTGCGACAGATACAGCCTAGCCAGCGTCTGCAGTGCCGCGCCCGTCAGCCAATAATTTTCGCAGGCACGGGAGAGGTGGATCGAGTTCTGCAGCAACCCGACCGCCTTTTCAGTATGGCCCTGATCCATGGCGATCTGGCCTAGGTGCCAATGCGCGTCTGGAACATATTCCTTGATGTCGCCGCGGAGTGCCTCCGAAAGCGCGATCGTGAATTGCTGGTAGGCGGTGTAGGTTTGACCGATGGCGTAATAGCTGACGCCGAGGTTGAGCGCGAGCTTGCTCGACAGGTAGGGATCGTCGAGCTGACTCAGCAGTTTTCCTGCGTCGCGGAAGAAGCGGGCGCTGGTCTTGCGGTCGCCAAGCGCTTCGTAGATCTGCCCCAGGCCGATGCGCGCTTCAACCACCGACTGCACGTCGCGCGTCAGGTCGAACAGGTCGATGCAGCGCGCCCACAACCGCATCGCTTCGCGATACTCGCCTTCTGCATAGCGTATGCGTCCGATCGCCTCAAGCATGCGGCCGCTTTGCCTGGGAAGATTATGGCTTTCGGCAAATGCCAGGGCATCTTGGAGTTCATCGAGAATGGAAGCCGCTTCACCCAGACGTTCGAGCGTGAAGTAGCGTTTGTACAGCGTATCGAGGCGGAGGGCGGCATCGCTGGCAATGGCAGCGGCATCCTCCAGCTTCCGGTACAGCTCCAAAGCCATACGCGGATGCCGTCGCGCCGTCTGCTCTATACGATGCACGATCTTGTTCATTGAGGCCGGTCCCATTGGCGGAATTCGCCGGCTCGCAGCCGTTCCTGATGCGTCAGCCCGCAGGAAACCGTTCAGGCCCGATCTGCTGGTCACACTGCGGGCAGCTTGCTATTCCTGTTTTCATTGTGCATGAAAACATTAGGAAGAAACAGGGCAGTTTGTTAATTAATGCCACATGCG
>JAQSWC010000354.1:0-4512 GCA_029266815.1 Paucimonas sp. | reverse complement strand
CATGCGCAGCCCCGGAAGCACGCGATGCGCCAGCCTAGGGCCATTTAACCGGGGAATATTGGAAGTATGGCAATGCCCGCGCAACCAGCAGCAGTTAACGCTTCCGTCTTTTCGGTGCGAGCATGGTATGACGGCAATTCACGGCGCCGCAGCGGCAGGCATAGGATTCCTTCACTGCCTTGGTGTAACGCTCTTCCAGCACGAGTCCGTAATCGTAGTTCAGCTCTTCGCCACGCTTGATGTCGCGCAGTGAATAAATGAAGACTCGTCCTTCCTCCTCGCGCGCCTCGCAATTCGGATCGCAGGAATGATTAATCCAGCGCGCATCGCTGCCATCGACGCCGCCGTCGATCATGCGTCCGTCTTCGAGGCTGAAGAAAAAAGTATGGAACGGGTTATCCGGATCGGAGCTGCCGCGTTCATTCGCCGTATCGTTGTCGATCCGCTCCCCACAGTATTCGACGATGCGCGTGTCAGCCGGGATTTTTCGCGCCGCAAAGACGCCGCGGCCGTGGATCTTGGAATTTTTGACAACATGAAATGCTGTCTCGGGGGATGATGGTGCTTCGGTATCTTTTGAATAACGCATGTCGGGCAGTGGTGAGGACGGTGATCGCAGTGTGGTTGGCAGGCGGCGGATTTTTAATTGGTTTGCAAGTGGCACGCAGCGATTACGCAACAATCCTCGATATCTCTTAGAGCGCAATAGGGCAAGCAGCGGGAGATTTTCGATTCAGTTTCTGAGATGAAGATGCGAAGCAAGCTTTGCCACCTGAACAAGCGCGTATTTTACCCGCTTCATTATCCGTGCATCCTTGGACCACCTCTTATGCTGATTCACACAGCGAAACCGTACGGAGACGCGCGGTTGCTGCATGTGCGGTGATTGAGGTTTCAGTCTTTCGTTAACGGCGAGATAACCCACAAAATTAAATCCCTAACGCAGGGCAACTTTCCATAGGGATTTATGTCTGTAGCTAAACCATTCTCCACCGCAAAATTTTTTCACCAAGCTGCATATCTACGCTTATTATGAAATTGCGGAATGGAAATGCATCACTCAATGAATTCCCAACGACCGGCATTAATTCAAAGGAAACGAAATGAAAATCTTTGACAACTACACAGCACGGTACGAGCGAACCAGGGAAGAAGAATATTCATTGCAAGAATATCTGGAGTTGTGCAAACGCGATCATCTCGCCTACGCTTCCGCTGCTGAGCGCATGCTCGCGGCTATCGGCGAGCCGGAAATGATTGATACGCGCCATGACTCGCGCCTGTCCCGTATTTTCGCCAACAAGGTCATCAAGGTCTATCCGGCCTTCCGCGAGTTCTATGGCGCGGAAGAAGTGATAGAACAGGTGGTCTCTTACTTCCGTCATGCAGCGCAGGGCCTGGAAGAGCGCAAGCAGATCCTTTATCTGCTGGGCCCGGTCGGTGGCGGCAAGTCGTCGATCGCCGAGAAGCTCAAGGTGTTGATGGAAAAGATTCCGTTCTATTGCATCAAGGGTTCGCCCGTCAATGAATCGCCGCTCGGCCTCTTCAACGAAGATGAAGACGGCGAGCTGCTGGAAGAAGACTACGGCATTCCGCGCCGCTATCTGAAGGACGACCCGGATGCTTACAGCTATTCCGGCGGCCTGTGTCTGTCGAACCAGGGTTTGATGGAATTCGTCGAGATGTTCAAGGCGCCGATCAAGGTGCTGCACCCGCTGCTGACCGCCACCCAGGAAGGCAACTACAAGGGTACCGAAGGTTTCGGCGCGATACCGTTTGACGGCGTAGTGCTTGCTCACTCCAATGAGTCGGAATGGAAAGCCTTCAAGAACAACAAGAACAATGAAGCATTCCTTGACCGTATCTATATAGTGAAGGTGCCGTACTGCCTGCGAGTCTCGGAAGAGATCAAGATCTACGAAAAACTGCTCCGCAATTCATCGCTGGCCGAAGCGCCCTGTGCTCCCGGCACGCTGAAGATGATGGCACAGTTCGCCGTGCTCTCGCGCATGAAGGACCCGGAGAACTCGAGCGTCTACAGCAAGATGCTGGTCTACGATGGCGACAACCTGAAGGACACCGATCCGAAAGCCAAGTCGCGTCAGGAGTATGTGGATTATGCCGGCGTCGATGAAGGCATGAGCGGCTTGTCCACGCGCTTCGCGTTCAAGATCCTGTCCAAGGTATTCAACTTTGACAATACCGAAGTGGCGGCCAATCCGGTGCACTTGCTGTATGTGCTGGAGCAGCAGATCGAGCGCGAGCAATTCCCGGGCGAGACCGAGCAGAAGTACCATGCTTTCATCAAGGAGCATCTGGCGCAGCGCTATGTTGAATTCATCGGCAAGGAAATCCAGACTGCGTATCTGGAAAGCTATTCGGAATACGGCCAGAACATCTTTGACCGCTATGTGACGTTTGCCGATTACTGGATCCAGTATCAGGAATTCCGTGATCCGGACACCGGCGAGAGTTTCGACCGCGAGTCGCTGAACAGCGAGCTGGAGAAGATCGAGAAGCCGGCCGGCATTTCGAATCCGAAGGATTTCCGCAACGAGATCGTCAACTTCGTTCTGCGCGCCCGCGCGCACAACAACGGCAAAAATCCGGCATGGACCAGCTATGAAAAGCTGCGCACCGTGATCGAGAAGAAGATGTTCTCGAATACCGAGGAATTGCTGCCGGTGATTTCGTTCAATGCGAAGGCCAGCGCGGAAGATGCGAACAAGCACCAGGAATTCGTGTCGCGCATGGTAGCGAAGGGCTATACCGCCAAGCAGGTTCGGTTGCTGTGCGAATGGTATCTGCGCGTACGTAAGTCGTCGTAATTGTCATTCCCTCCTTTTGGGGAGGGCAAGGGCGGGGAGGGGTGGCTGAAATGATGGAGCCCATCTCCATCCCAACCTTCTCCTTTGCGGAGAGGGAGATGAACAGCAGGAGGCAGTTTGGCTTACCTTATCGACAGGCGCTTGCAAGGCAAGAATAAATCCGCGATCAACCGCGAACGCTTTCTGAGGCGTTACAAAGAACAGGTCAAGGAAGCCGTGACGCGCGCGATCAAGGGCCGTTCAATCACCAACGTGGAGAACGGCGAGAAGGTATCGATTCCCGTCAAGGACACAAACGAGCCGGGCTTCGGCCATGCGCGCGGCGGCATCTGGGAAACCGTGTCGCCTGGCAACCAGGAATATCAAAAGGGCGACCGCATTGCGCGGCCGAAAAGCGGCGGAGGCGGATCAGGGAAGGGCAAGGCGAGCAACAGCGAGCAGACCGGCGAAGATGACTTCATCTTTGAATTGTCGCGTGAAGAATTCCTGAATTACTTTTTCGACGACCTCGAGTTGCCGAACATGGTAAAGACGCAGCTTGCGGCGATCAAGGAGTTCAAGCAGCAGCGCGCCGGCCACACCGTGTCGGGTACGCCGTCGAACATCGACGTCGTGCGCTCGCTGCGCAGTGCGCTGGGAAGGCGCATTGCCATCGGGGCCAATTCACGCAAGCGTTTGCGTGAAGCCGAGGAAGAGCTGGAAAAGCTGCGCCTGATCGCGCATGAAGACGACGTGCGCATCATGAAGCTGAAGGATGAAATCCATCATCTGCGCGCCAAGCTGGATGGCATCTCTTTCATCGATCCTTTCGATCTGCGGTACACGAACCGCATCAAGGTGCCGAAACCATCGAGCCAGGCAGTGATGTTTTGCATTCTCGACGTGTCCGGGTCAATGGACCAGGCGAAGAAGGACATGGCCAAGCGCTTCTTCATCCTGCTCTATCTGTTTCTGACCCGCGCTTATGAAAAGATCGAGGTCGTATTCATCCGCCACCATACGCAGGCTTCGGAAGTGGATGAAAACGAATTCTTCAATTCGCGCGAATCCGGCGGCACCGTGGTGTCTTCGGCGCTGCATCTGTTAAACAAGGTAATCCAAGAGCGCTACTCCAGTAACGACTGGAATGTCTACGTGGCGCAGGCTTCGGACGGCGACAACTGGGACAACGATTCGGTGCAGTGCCGCGAACTGATAGCAAACGCGATCATGCCGATGGTGCAGTATTACGCTTATGTGGAAATCACCGAAGGCGAGCCGCAGAACCTGTGGGAAGAGTACACGCAGATCCCGACGATCCATCCGCACTTTGCGATGCAGAAAATTGAATCGCCGGCCGATATCTATCCGGTATTCCGTGAATTGTTCAAGAAGCAGCAGACCACCACATGACGATCGAGACTCCTACCAAACCGGCTCGCAAGACGGCGCGCAAGAAGGCGGCAGCGCAGAAGTTCCGCCTGCCGGAACAATCTGAATGGACGTTCGAGCTGATTGAAAGTATTCACCAGGAAATCCGCCGCGTAGCACTGGACTTCAAGCTTGATACCTATCCGAACCAGCTCGAGATCATCACGGCCGAACAGATGATGGATGCCTATGCATCCGTCGGCATGCCGGTGTCGTACAACCACTGGTCTTTCGGCAAGCATTTCCTCTCTACGGAGAAGAGCTACAAGCGCGG
>JAQSWC010000353.1 GCA_029266815.1 Paucimonas sp. | reverse complement strand
GTCATCTGGCCGCCGCGTACCATTTCCGACATTTGCCAAACGCCGGTACCAGAACCGATGTCCTTCCCGCGGAACTTGCCGTTCAGCATGGGGCCGCCCGATATGCCTATCGTAGGCAGGTCGCAACTCGCGGCACCCATCATCAGCGCCGGCGTGGTCTTGTCGCAGCCCATCAGCAGCACAACGCCATCAATGGGATTGCCGCGTATCGATTCCTCAACGTCCATGCTGGTGAGATTGCGAAACAGCATCGCCGTCGGGCGTAACTGGGTTTCGCCCAGAGACATGACGGGGAATTCCAGCGGCAGGCCGCCGGCCTCGAGAACGCCGCGTTTTACGAATTCCGCCAGTTCGCGGAAGTGGCTGTTGCAAGGCGTGAGTTCCGACCAGGTATTGCAGATGCCGATGATAGGTCGGCCGTCGAACATGTCGTCCGGATGGCCGGTTTTCTTGGTCCAACTGCGGTGGACGAATCCGTCACGATCGAGTTTGCCGAACCATGCCTGGCTGCGGTGCTTGGGATTGGAATGGGTCATGTGTTTTGATTAGGTGCAAGGGTGCGGCTGGTGCGTTGGTTCAACATAGCGCGAAAACGGTTGCATCAAATCCGGTTTGCTCAAACGCTTTGCAACCAGACACTGACTTCAGAGAAAGAATTGTGCGGAATGAAGTCGGAACACGTCTGTCCAATTCGGACACTTGTTCAGATTTCATTCCAATTTGGAAGTTCAGGGGACATTGCATATGGCGGAGACTGTGCTCGGAATAGACTGGGGAACCAGCAATCGCCGTGCGTATGTGCTGGATGAAGAGCGGCGCCTGCTGCATCAGCACAATGACGGGTTCGGCATCCTCGCAGTGGAAGGTAATTTTGAGGAATCCCTGCGGCAGCTCCTGCATACGTTGGGCTTGAATGAGGCAGATATCTATCTCTCCGGCATGGTCGGTAGCCGCAACGGCTGGCGCGAAGTGCCTTATGTAGGTACGGGAATCTCGCTTGAACGCCTCGCCGAGCATCTGGTGGAAATCCCGTGCGGGATAGCGGGCGTTCGGTGCAGGGCCGTTCCCGGCATGCGGCATGCAGATGAGCACGGCATGCCGGACGTGATGCGCGGGGAGGAAGCCCAGATATTTGGCGCAATGGCCCTGGGTGCGCCGGATGGATGGTATGCCTTGCCGGGCACGCATTGTAAATGGGTGCTGGTGGAGGGGAGACGCGTCAGCCGGCTCGTCACATTCATGACGGGTGAGTTCTTCCATCTGCTGTCCCATCACGGCACGCTGGCGTCGCTGATGAAGGAGCAGACCGATTCGCCGGAAGCATTCGAGGCCGGCCTGCAGGCGGCGCAATATCACGGTTTCACCCACGCGGCCTTCCTCTGCCGCGCCCTGGTCGTCACCGACTCGATGCCGGCCAACCAGGCCTCGTCGTTGCTGATCGGTGCCGAACTGGCGGAAATACGCCGGCTCGCCGCCAGCAATACCGTTCAGATTATCGGGTCGCCTTCTCTGGCGCGTCGTTACGCCTTTGCAATGGAGCATTTCGGCATGCCCGCCACACTGTGGCAGCCGGACGAAGTCTATGTGGCAGCCATCGGCAAGCTGGCCGGCTTGAAGAACTGAACTTCAGCGCGCGCCCGGCGTCGATCAATCGAGAAAGGAATCCGTATGCACAAGCTGACCGATTATCGTTGCCCGCTGGTGGCTATCCTCCGCGGACTCACGACCGACGATGCCACGACGGTGGGTGCCATCCTGTTCGAGGCCGGATTTCGCCTGATCGAGGTGCCCCTGAACCGAGAGGGTGCCTGCGCGGCAATTACGTCCCTGAAGAGGATTGCTCCATCGGATGCGATGGTCGGTGGCGGAACAGTGCTGAAACCGGAGGATGTGGACGCAGTGGCTGAAGCCGGTGGCGAATTTATCGTTTCTCCGAATTGCGTTCCTGCCGTCATCCGGCAGGCTACTGATCGCGGCATGTTGGCTTTGCCGGGCGTCTGCACTCCGACCGAAGCCTTTGCCGCGCTGGACGCGGGAGCGAGCGGGCTCAAGATTTTTCCTGCCGAAATGATTCCGCCTTCGGTGGTAAAGGCGTGGCGCTCCGTCCTTCCCCAGGATGTGTATCTGATCCCGGTGGGCGGCATCCATCCCAACAATATTGCAGCCTATGTAGATGCCGGCGCGAGCGGCTTCGGCATCGGTGGCCAGCTTTACCGTCCGGGCGTCGATCCCTCGACCCTGCGCCGCGCAGCCGAAGCGTTCATGAGCGCCCGACAGCCGCTCTTGCCGTCACACTGACACCGATAAATTGGCTGATGCCGTGGTGCTGCGCCTTTTGGGCGTAGGCCTGTCTTGGGCCGTGGGCCTCTCGGTGATAAAATGCGGCCCTTCCGAAATATTCCCCGCATCAAAGGCTTTCCGTGCTTTCCACAGCCAATATCACCATGCAGTTCGGCCCCAAGCCGCTGTTCGAAAACATTTCCGTCAAGTTCGGCGACGGCAACCGTTATGGCCTGATCGGCGCCAACGGCTGCGGCAAGTCGACCTTCATGAAAATACTGGGCGGCGATCTTGCGCCGTCTTCAGGCACCGTCATGCTCGATCCGAACGAGCGCTTGGGCAAACTGCGCCAGGACCAGTTTGCCTATGAGGAAATGCGCGTGCTTGACGTGGTCATGATGGGCCACGTGGAGATGTGGGCAGCCATGAGCGAACGGGACGCCATCTATGCCAATCCGGAGGCGACCGACGACGATTACATGAAAGCCGCGGATCTCGAGGCAAAGTTTGCCGAATACGATGGCTATACTGCCGAGGCGCGCGCGGGCGAACTGCTGCTGGGCGTGGGCATTCCGCTGGAACAGCATCAGGGACCGATGAGCAACGTCGCGCCCGGCTGGAAGCTACGCGTGCTGCTTGCCCAGGCGCTTTTCTCCAATCCCGACATCCTGCTGCTGGATGAGCCGACCAACAACCTCGACATCAATACCATTCGCTGGCTGGAAGATGTGCTGAACCAGCGCAATTCCACCATGATCATCATTTCGCATGATCGCCACTTCCTGAACCAGGTGTGTACGCACATGGCGGACATGGACTACGGCACGCTCAAGGTCTATCCCGGCAGTTATGACGACTACATGCTGGCGTCCTCGCAGGCCCGTGCGCAACAGATGGCGGCAAATGCGAAGGCCAAGGAAAAAGTGGCAGAGCTGCAGGACTTCGTCCGCCGTTTCTCGGCCAATAAGTCCAAGGCACGTCAGGCGACGTCACGCGCAAAGCAGATCGAGAAGATCAAGATAGAAGACATCAAGCCGTCCAGCCGGCAGAATCCCTTCATCCGTTTCGGAGGCGAGAAGAAGCTGCACCGCCAGGCGGTGGAAGCGCAGGGTATTTCGAAATCCTATGACCGCACCATTTTCAAGAACTTCAGTATCCTGGTCGAGGCCGGCGAGAAGATCGCGATTATCGGCGCCAACGGCGCCGGCAAGACTACGCTGCTGCGCTGTATCGGTGGTGCCTTGTGCGGCCTGGAGCCGGACAAGGGACTGGTGAAGTGGGCAGAAAACGCGAACCCGGGTTACATGCCGCAGGATCCTACCGATGAATTCGCCACCGATCTCACGCTGACCGACTGGATGGGTCGCTGGACCAAGGAAGGTGACGACGATCAGGCGGTGCGTTCAATTCTCGGACGGCTCCTGTTCTCGGGAGATGACGTGAAGAAATCGGTGAGGGTGCTGTCGGGCGGCGAGAAGGGGCGCATGATGTACGGCAAGCTGATGCTGGGCCGTCATAACGTGCTGCTGATGGATGAGCCGACCAATCACATGGACATGGAATCGATCGAATCGCTGAACATCGCACTGGAAAAGTATGCCGGTACGCTGATCTTCGTATCGCACGACCGCGAATTCGTATCATCGCTGGCGACCCGCATTCTCGAAGTGCGCGACGGCGACATCATCGATTTCCAGGGCAACTACGAGGATTACCTCATTAGCCAGGGCATTGCCTGATCAAACGTGCATGCCGGTGATGGTGGCAGGCGACATGATCAACAGGGGATCGAGCTGGTCACGTAATCGCCGCGCCTCCTTTTCCCCCTGTGTCCGTAACACCAGTTCCAGAAAAGGCACGCGCAATGCGCGGAAATCTTCCAGCGTGCGTGCCCGGTCCGCGCGGGCCTGCAATGCATAGCCGCGCAGCCCCGCCGCAGTCCTGATGCTTTCGGTGTAGAAGGAGTAAATGGCGTCAAGCTGTTCCTGCTCCTTGGTGGCCAGGACTTCAGCCGGAATCTCGTCAGGAGGCGGTGGAGGAGGCGCAGTGTCATAAACATACTCG
>JAQSWC010000024.1 GCA_029266815.1 Paucimonas sp. | reverse complement strand
GGCTCTGATCGAAATCAGAGTCGGGTGAGAAGCCCCGTCGATACTGTGCGGTAGAGCTTCGGGCCGGTTCAATAATTGAGTGCTATAAGAGCTGCGGCGAGAGAGTTAGGATTTGGTGAAGCACGTCTGCAATTAGGCATTGTTCAACGAGTTCCAGATTCTAAATGCAGGCACTTTTATATCTAAGATTCTCTGCTTAAAATTTGATTCGCTTTTCGAGTAAGAGTAATGCTACTTCAGACGCTGATTCCGAGCAGGCGGCACGTGAATTTATTATCGGCGAAGCTGAACATGTTGCGCCTTAAGAGATTTCCGTGGGGAAATAATGACGGCATAGTTTCGATGCTGCATCAGCATAAAGCTGAAACACGCAAAAATGATGTGGCGCAAGACCTTTTCCTTGGGTAGGGTCATCGTCGATATATTTTGAGAGACGCAACAATCCGTCAATAATTTTGGTGAGAACGCAGCATCGTTAAGTCATGTCACAACGTCGTGGAATCATTCAATTCGAAGTATGTCAATGTGCTGCATCCAGGAAAAACCCTAGAAACAAGGCTGATAAGGTTTTTCATACCCACTTTGAGCGTCTTTACAGATCGACCTCTGAGGATGCGGAAAACAGGATTGCCAACTGACATCTTCGAAAGAACCTCTGATGGCGATGAGAATTTTTATTGCATGTCTGCTGCGCACTGTTGAAGCGATTCCGCTGTCATTTGCAAAAGCGGCGAGAAACCGATTGTCCTTGCTGACAGCAGTTTTCGCATTTCTCATCAGCCTGACAAGTCATGCACAGACCAGCCCCGCCGATCCGGCCAAGGTTATTCGCGTGGCATTCGAAGCGCCGGACGACGGGTTCGATATGGTCCGTACGGCCAATGCTTATTCTGGGTGGGTTAGTGAAGCCATATTCGAAAGACTGCTGACGTACGACTATCTGGCCCGTCCAGCAAAACTTGTTCCGGGAACAGCAATCGCAATGCCCGAAGTGGCAGAAGGAGGCAAGGTATTTACCTTCCGCCTCAAGAAAGGAATCTATTTCTCCCCCGACCCTGCATTCAAAGGCACACGTCGTGAGCTGACTTCTCATGATTACGTCTACACGATAAAACGCCTTCTCGATCCAAAGAATCGTTCACCTGCGGCGAATTTTATAGAAGGAAAAATTGTTGGACTGGATGCACTTGCATCGAAAGCTAAGAAGAGCGGCCATTTCGACTATGACCAGCCTATAGATGGACTGCAGGCGCTTGATCGATATACTCTGCGCATCCGTCTCAATGCACCCGACTACAACTTTCTTTACGTGATGGCCTACGGAGCATTTGGTGCGGTGGCCAGGGAAGTGATCGATGCATACGGTGCCCACGATGCATACGGTGCCCAAAGCGGCTTGCATCCGATCGGCACGGGGCCGTACATGCTGCATCAATATGTGCCGCGAAGCCGCATTGTGCTGACGGCCAACCCTCACTATCGCGGCTTTGTGTGGGATTTCCAGTCAAGCGGCGATGCTTGGGATGAAAAACTGATCCAGGACATGCGTGGCAAGAAAATGCCGCAAATCGGACGCGTCGAGATCAGCATCATCGAAGAGGAGCAGTCCCGTTGGCTGGCCTTTCTTGACAAGCAGATCGACTTGGATAAGTTACCGCAGACAGCGGCTCCCAAGGTACTGGAAAACGGCAAGCTCAAACCTGAGTATGCATCGCAAGGCATTTCGCTGTATCGCTACCCTGATGTCGAAATCACGTACACGCTGTTCAATATGCGCGACCCGGTTCTTGGTGGTTATGAAAAGGAAAAAATCGCTTTGCGGAGAGCGATTGCGATGTCCTATAACGTGCAGGATGAAATTAACCTGATCCGAATGGGACAGGCGACGGAGGCGGAGATGATCGTGCCTGCCGGCATAGGCGGACATGATCCTGCTTACCGCAGCAGCATTAGCTATGATCCTGCATTGGCAAACAAGCTGCTCGACCGTTTTGGTTATCGAAAGGGAAGCGACGGTTATCGTCGTCTTCCTGACGGAAGTCCGCTGGTAGTAAATTACCGCAGTGAGACTTCTGCGGTATCGAAAATGCACGCCGAGCTTTGGAAACGTAGCCTTGAACGGATCGGCCTGCGCTTTGAAGCTAGCACAAGTAATTTTGCCGACAACGTAAAGGCGGCCACCGCCTGCACGCTGGCAATGTGGGGAAGCGCATGGGTTGCCGATTTTCCGGACGGTGAGAATTTCCTGCAACTGCTTTATGGGCCAAATGCAGGACGAGGCAACCATTCGTGTTACCAATCCGCCGCTTATGACGATCCAATGCTTGACGCAAATTGGCAATACCTAGATGTGGAAAAGCAATGAAACAGCAGCAGCATGATCTTTTTTTAAAATTTCCCGGCATTCTCCTGCGGACGTTGCTGGCAGCAACCTGCATGCTGTTCGGCCTGATGCCCGCGAAAGCGGCTTCGCCGGCCGACCCGGACAAGGTGCTGCGCTATGTCTTCCCGGCGGCCGAGAGCGGTTTTGATCCGGCCGGATCCGCAGATCTTTATTCCAGTCATGTGATCCAGTCGATATTCGAGGCGCTCTTTACCTATGACTATCTGGCGCGGCCAGCCAAGCTGATTCCGCTGACAGCCGAAGCCCTTCCCGAGATCAGCAGCGATGCCAAGACCTACACCATCAGGCTGAAAAAAAACATCTACTTCATGTCCGACCCGGCTTTCGGCGGCAAGCAGCGCGAGCTGACGATGGCCGACTACGTCTATTCGCTCAAGCGCCTGATGGATCCGGCGATTCGTTCTCCTCATACCTGGATGCTGGCGGGGAAGATAAAGGGTCTTGACGAATTGGTCGAGGCGGCAAAAAAGAGCGGACGTTTCGATTACGACAAACCGATTCCCGGGTTCGAACTAATCGATCGGTACACCCTTCGCATTCACCTGACCCAAACCGATTTCAATCTGGGGATGATTCTGGCGTATCCGTCGACCGGTGCCGTGGCGCGCGAGGTGGTGGAGAAATACCGCGGCGCGGATGGACGCGCGATGGCGAATCCGATCGGCACCGGACCCTACCGGCTTGGGCAATGGGTACGCGGCTCACGCATTGTTCTCAATGCCAATCCCGACTATCGCGGCATGGTCTGGAATTTCGAAGCTGGCGCCGATCCGGACGATCAGCAAATTGTTGCCAGGCTCAAGGGCAAGAAGATGCCGCAGATCGGTCGCGTGGAGATCAGTGTGATGGTCGAAGACCAGGCGAGTTGGCTCGCCTTCGAAAGCGATCAGGTGGACTTGTTCCAGCTTCAGGGACCGTTGGTGCCGAAAGCGCTGGAGGGCGGCAAGCTGAAGCCGGAGCTGGCAAAGCGCGGCGTCCAGCTCTCGCGCATTGTCGACCCGGAGAGCAGCTACACCTACTGGAATATGCGAGATCCCGTATGGGGGGGGCTTACGAAGGAAAAGATTGCGTTGCGCCGTGCGGTTGCGATGGCTTACAACCCACAAGAGGAAATCAATATCGTCTGGAACGGTGATGCCGTGCCGCTGGAGTATCCGATCCCGCCCGGAATCGTGGGCCATGATCCCAATTACCGGAGCACGATACGCCATGATGTGGCCGCCGCCAATGCGCTGTTGGACAAGTTCGCTTACAAGCGTGGCCCCGATGGCTGGCGTACCCTGCCGGACGGCAAGCCGCTGACAATACGTTATTCTGCGCGATCGGAATCGAGCGGCATGCAGATGTCCCAAGCGTGGAAGAAAGCCTATGATTCCATCGGCATCCGCATGGAGGGCGATCTACGCCCTTTCCCGGAGTTGCTGAAAGCGGAAAAGCAGTGCGAACTGCAGTCGCGCACTTCGCCGTGGATTGCGGACTATCCGGACGGCGACAACTTCATGCAACTCTATTACGGGCCGAATACCGGACAGAGCAACAATGGATGCAGCATGATTCCTGCATACGACGAGCTGTACAAGCAAACGCAGCAGTTGCCTGCCGGGCCGGAGCGAGATGCGCTGTATCACAAGATGGCTCGCATCATGGAAGTCTATTCGGCTCAGCGCCTGGGCTACTCGCGCTATCGCAACATGCTGGCGCAACCTCGCATCATCGGCTTCAAGAAACACCCGATCCTGAGTTGCGAGTGGATGTATTTCGATATCGAAAAGCGCAGCGACGGAACGCGCCATCAGAAAGGCGGTTGACATGGCAGCCTATATCCTCCGCCGCGTCTGGCAGATGCTGCCCACCATGCTCGGCGTGATCGTGCTGGTTTTCCTGCTGTTCAACTGGGTGGGCGGCGACCCGGCCTATATCCTGGCCGGCAAGATGTCGAACCCGGAGCAGATCGCCAATATCCGCAGGCAACTGGGTGTGGACGAGCCCTTCCATGTGCAATTGTGGATCTTCGTCAAGCAGGTGCTGACTTTCGACTTCGGCACCAGTTGGAGTACAGGCGAAGCCGTATCCAGCGTAATTGGCAGTCGTCTCGGGCCTTCGCTCACCGTGCTGATTCCCCTGACGATCCTCGAAACTTTCTTCGCCATTGCCTTGGCGCTCGCCATCGCTTTCGTGCGCGGTTCGCTCACCGATCGCATGGTGATGATCGCCTGCACTGTCGGCATGTCGATCAGCATCCTGGTCTACATCATCGTGTTCCAGTACTTCCTGGCCTATAAGCTCGGCTGGTTCCCGGTGCAGGGCTGGGGCGACAGTTTTACCGAGAACTTGTTCCACTACGCTGCGCTGCCCATTCTCATTGCGCTGGCTGTAGGCATCGCACCCAACCTGCGCCTGTTCCGCACTTTCGTGCTGGATGAAGTGAACCAGGATTATGTGCGCACGGCGCGCGCCAAGGGCTTGCCGGAGCGGCGCATCGTATGGGTGCATGTGCTGCGCAATGCATCAATCCCGATGATCACGCATGTGATGTCCAATCTGCCGGCCCTGCTCATTGGTGCCTTCCTGATCGAGCGATTTTTTTCGATACCCGGCATCGGACGTGAGGTGATTCTTGCCGTTGAGCGCAGCGACTTTCCGGTGATTAAGGCAATCACGGTCTACGTGGCGGCGGCAACGATGATATTCAACCTGCTGGCCGACCTGATGTACCGGGCGGTCGATCCTCGCGTCCAGTTGAAGTAGAGGCGGATCATGACCCATACCGAATCTCAAACTTCTCCCGGACTGTGGGCGCTTGCATGGCGGCGTTTGCGCGGCGACCGCGTGGCAATGGTCTCTATGACCGTGGTCGTGCTGTATCTGCTGATGCTGGTGCTGTCCGGCACCGGGCTGGTTGCATCCGATTGGGACGCCGAAGTGGGCGTGAATTACGCACCTCCCAGCTTCATGGCCGGCGACAGGGTGGCTGCAGTAGAAGCAGCCAAGCCGAAAGAGGAGCCGGCACCGGAGAATCCGCTCGATCCCTTGCGCGATGTGATCCGCGAGCTGCGGGCATCCATGGGCGACACGCAGACGGTCGTAGCCGACATGTATGGCGTTGAAGACCCGCTGGAGAAGGAGATGGCGGATATCAGGGCGGATCTTGCCAAGAAAGGTATTTCAACCGCGTAGGTACGCCAGCCTAAGCTGCCTTTCGGCGCCGACAAGTGGGGCCACGATATCGTCAAGAAAACCATCAAGGGTGCAGAGACTTCCATCGTCGTCGGTTTGGTGGCGGCTCTGTTGGCCACCTTCCTTGGCACTGTGTTCGGCGCGGTGTCCGGCTATTACGGCAAGTGGGTCGACGACGTGTTCAACTGGTTCTACAGCATCTTCACCTCGATTCCCTACCTCCTGCTGGTTCTCGCGGTGGCCGCGGTGCTGCAAAAGAAAGGCGTGCTGACCATCGTGCTGATTCTCGGACTCACCGGCTGGACCGGCACCTATCGCCTCGTGCGTGCCGAATACATGAAGCACAAGGCGCGCGAATACGTGATGGCGGCCAGTGCGATCGGCGCATCGCACTGGCGGCGCATGTTCTCGCATATCTTTCCGAATGTGAGCCATGTGGCGCTGGTCCAGATGTCGGTGCTGGTGGTCGGCTTCATCAAGTCGGAAGTGATCCTAAGCTTCCTCGGTTTCGGCGTGCCGGTCGGCACGGTGTCGTGGGGGAGCATGCTGAACGAGGCGCAGAACGAACTCATTCTCGGCAAGTGGTGGCAGCTCACCGCGGCCAGCGTGGCGATGGCGGTGCTGGTCACCGCCTTTTCGCTCTTCACCGACGCGCTGCGCGATGCGCTCGATCCCAAGCTCAAATAGGAAAACGATGAGCGATATCCTGCTGAAAGTCCGCGACCTGCGCATCCGTTTCCGCACCGACAAGACGCATACCGTGGAAGCGGTGAAGGGCGTGTCTTTCGATGTGCCACGCAACGCCACTGTCGCGCTGGTCGGCGAGTCCGGCAGCGGCAAATCGGTGAGCTCGCTTGCGGTGATGGGCTTGCTGCCGGCGGAAAGCGCACTCATCGATCCAACAAGCTGCATCGAGTTCGGCGGGCGCAATCTGCTGAAGCTGACGGTGGCCGAGCGGCGGGAGCTCTGTGGCGCCGACATTTCCATGATTTTCCAGGAGCCGATGACATCGCTGAACCCGGTGTTCACCGTCGGCTTCCAGATCAGTGAAGTGCTGCGCCTGCACAAGGGCATGAACGGCAAGGAGGCGAGGGCACGCACGCTGCAGTTGCTGCATGAGGTCGGCATTCCGTCGCCCGAAACACGCATCGATGCCTATCCCCACCAGTTGTCCGGCGGGCAGCAGCAGCGCGTGATGATTGCTATGGCGATTGCCTGCGAGCCGACACTGCTGATCGCGGACGAGCCGACGACGGCGCTGGACGTCACGGTGCAAAAGCAGATTATCGAACTGCTGGCATCAATCCAGAAGCGGCGCCAGATGTCGGTGCTGTTCATCACGCATGACCTCGCGCTGGTCGGCGAGATTGCGCAACAGGTGATCGTGATGCGCAACGGCGAAGTGCGCGAGGCAGGCGACGTGCGCCAGATATTCGATGCGCCGAAAGACCCCTATACCAAGGCGCTCCTGCGGTGCCGGCCTTCGCTGGATTCACGCCCCATGCGCCTGCCGGTCATCAGCGATTATCTGAACGGCACGGAAGAGCCATCCATCGTGCACGAACAACGTTCGCGCGGCGTCCGGGGCGACGAAGAGATCGTCCTCGATGTGCGTAATCTCGGCAAGAGCTTTTATACCCGGGAAGGCTTGTTTGGGAAACGTGAATTCAAGGCAGTGAAGAATGTGTCGTTCCGGCTGCCGCGCGGCAAGACATTGGGTGTGGTCGGTGAATCAGGCTCCGGCAAAACAACCATGGGTCTGACCTTGCTGCGTTTGCATGAAGCGACATCGGGTAATGCCTTCTTCAAGGGCAAGGACATCATGGCGATGTCTGACAGCGAATATTTGGAATACAAGCGCCATCTGCAGATTATCTTCCAGAATCCCTACGCTTCACTAAATCCGCGCTTCACGGTTGGTCAGATACTGCTGGAGCCAATGCGAATCCACCGTATCGGCGCCAATGATGCGGAACGTGTGGAGATGGCGCAGCATTTGCTTCATCGCGTTGGTTTGCCGCCCGCGGCCTTTCATCGCTATCCCCATGAGTTTTCCGGCGGCCAGCGGCAGCGCATTGCGATTGCGCGCTGCCTGACGATGAAGCCGGAAGTGCTGGTTTGTGACGAGTCGGTATCGGCGCTGGACGTATCCGTGCAAGCGCAGGTGCTTAATCTGCTGCAGGAATTGCAGGAGGAGTTCGGCATGAGTTACATCTTTATTTCACATGACCTCGCGGTCGTGAAATATATCGCCGACCAAGTGATGGTGATGAGTCACGGAGAAGTGGTGGAAACAGCGAGCTCCGACGAGTTGTACCGAAATCCCACGCATCCCTATACACGCACTCTGCTGAGTGCAATTCCACGCGGGCTTGGATGAACGGTTGCTGCAATCAGGACGCCTACTGCAGCACGCCAGCTTCCCTGAACCAGTTGAACAGTTGCTTGACCCCGTGCTGGTCAATCGAGATCAGGCTGGATGTCGTACCGTCACTGCCTTCCTTGGAGTTTTCCCTGATTTCAAACTGAAACTGTGCCTGGCTGCCTGGCTTCAGCGTAACGACAAGCTGCTCTGTGCCCACAGCAGTCGCGTTCTGTATCGCAACCTTGTCCAATTCCAGTTCATGAAAGGTGGATCTCATGGCCGTCTCCGGTTCGTAGTGTGAAGCTTCAGAGTCGAAAACGGGCCGACAAGTTGCAATGCCATTTGGAAAACAAAAAAGGCCACGGAAACCCGTGGCCTTTGCATGTTCCTGGTGGTGATAGGTGGACTTGAACCACCGACCCCAGCATTATGAGTGCTGTGCTCTAACCAACTGAGCTATATCACCAAAGAGTCGGGCATTATGCTGATTCCGGGCATAACTGTCAAGGTTGGAGGCTTGCAGGGGCGCTGCCCATCATGCAGGGATGACGTTCCCACGATAGCTCGAAAATCCAGATTTCCTTGTTATTTTGCAACTATGGATTGCTCTAAAGCTGCGTTGACTTGGGCAAGTACCCGTGCGTCGTAATCATCTACAAGCGGATCAATCACCATGCGATCATCCATCGAACGCAGCCATGTAAGCTGACGTTTGGCCAACTGGCGAGTGGCTACAATTCCCTTTTCGCGCAATTCTGCAAGATCGTAGTCGCCATCCAGGTATTCCCAGGTTTGCCGGTATCCCACGCATCGCATCGAAGGCAAGCCGAGATGGAGATCGCCGCGTGCGCGAAGCTGCTCCACTTCGGCGAGCAGGCCCCCATCCGGCGCATTCAGCATGGCGTCGAAGCGTTGGGCAATACGCTGGTGCAGCACGCTCCGCTCTGAAGGTTCAAGCGATATCGAAAGCAGATGAAAAGGAAGTTCACGCCGCGACTGCCCGGAAAGCAGTTCGGACATGGGGCGTCCGGTCAGCTCTATGATTTCCAGTGCGCGCTGGATGCGCTGCGAATCATTTGGCTTGAGACGCTGCGCCGTGACGGGGTCGAGGTTTTCCAATCGTTTGTGCAGGGCGGGTACACCGTCGCGCGCGGCCTCTTCATCCAGGCGCGCGCGCACTGCCGGGTCGGCTTGCGGCAGATTGTCCAGGCCGTCGCGCAGCGCCTTGAAGTACAGCATGGTGCCGCCGACCAGCAATGGCAGTTTGCCGCGAGCGATGATGGCGTCAACGAGCGCCAGCGTGTCATTCCTGAACTGCATGGCGGAATACGCTTGCGTCGGCTCGAGAATGTCGATCAGGTGATGCGGCACGCTGGCGCGTTCTTCTTGCGTGGGCTTCGCGGTGCCGACATCCATGCCTCGATACACGAGAGCAGAATCGACCGACACGATTTCACAGGGAATATGGCGCGCGATCTCCAGTGCGGCGGCAGTTTTGCCCGACGCGGTCGGACCCATCAGCGCAACGACGAGAGGCTTCATTGGCCGCGCAGGAAAAGGCGGTCGAGGTCCGCAAGTGCCAGTTGAATCCACGTCGGACGGCCATGATTGCACTGATCCGCGCGTTCGGTGGCTTCCATTTGCCGGAGCAGGGCGTTCATCTCGGGAATGGTCAGAGAACGGTTGGCGCGCACAGCGGTATGGCAGGCGAGTGTGCCAAGCAATTCGTTGCGCCTTTCAACGAGGACGCGCGAGCCGCCGAATTCCCGGACATCACGCAGCACGTCGCGAGCCAGGCTTTGCGCATCGGCTGTCTTCAGCAGCGCTGGGATGGAACGCACTGCGAGGGTGGTCGGCGACATGGCAGCGATATCGAAACCGAGCGCGCGCAGCGTATCGCGGCTTTCTTCGGCGGTGCCCACTTCCACCGCATCGGCATGGAAGGTCACAGGAATCAGCAGGGGCTGAACCTGCATGGCATCTTCGTCCAGCGCGTTCTTCAATTGTTCATAAAGAATGCGCTCGTGAGCGGCATGCATGTCCACCAGTACCAGGCCCTTGCTGTTCTGTGCGAGCACGTAAATGCCGTGAAGCTGGGCAAGGGCAAAACCGAGGGGGAATTCCTCATCAGTTGATGGTGCATTTTGTGCTGTGTGAGGAAAGCTCGACACGCCAATTGATGCAGTGTCATAAGTAGGGATGCCGCCGAACAGCGCGCCATATTGCTCCATATTCTGCGCGACGCCCGGGGGCGTAACAAATTGCGAGGAGAAACTGGTTTGCTGCGGTTCGGTCCGCCACGCAAGGCTGGAATGACCGGCCGCCACCGGGGCAGGAAGCGCGCCGCCTGCCGTGGCCGAAGTCTGGGCCAGCGCGCGGCTTACAGCATGAAAGACGAACTGATGAATCGCGCGGCTGTCGCGAAAGCGCACTTCGATTTTTGCAGGATGGACGTTAACGTCCACCAGTGAAGGATCGAGATCGAGTGACAGCACATACGAGGGATAGCGATCGCCATGCAGCACGTCTTCATACGCTGCGCGCACTGCATGCGTCAGCAGCTTGTCGCGCACGAAGCGGCCGTTCACATAAAAGTACTGCGAATCAGCCCGGTTGCGCGCTGCGGTAGGAAGGCCCACGAATCCATGCAGGCGCAGTACTCCTGATCCTTCATCCAGCGGCACTCTGGCCTGGGCAAACTCGGTGCCCAGGACCTGTGCGCTTCGCTTCGCCTCATCCGATGCATTCCAGTGGTCGATGGTCTTGCCATTATGTGACAGCGAAAAACTGACGTCGGGCCGGGACAGCGCAATGCGCCGCACCACTTCAGCGCAATGGCCGAATTCTGTCTGTTCGGATTTCAGGAACTTGCGGCGCGCAGGCGTATTGAAATAGAGATCCTGTACGTCCACCGTCGTGCCCACGGCGCCGGACGATGGCGCGGGCCGGGCGTCCGGCACACCGGCGATTTCCCACGCATGCGCGGAATCTGCCGTGCGTGACACGATGTTCAATTGCGCAACGGAGGCAATCGACGCCAGCGCCTCGCCGCGGAAGCCAAGTGAGGCCACGCTCTCAAGGTCGGCAAGGGAAGCGATCTTGGAGGTTGCATGGCGCGCTAGGGCGAGCGGGAGCTGGTCCGCGGGAATGCCTCCGCCGTTATCAATGATCGCGATGCGCTTGACGCCGCCTTGCTCCAGCTTCACCATGATCTGCGTGGCGCCGGCGTCAAGCGCGTTTTCCAGCAATTCCTTGACCACCGCTGAAGGGCGCTCGACGACCTCTCCTGCAGCAATCTGCGAAATCAGCTGGTCAGGCAGAGGGCGAATCGGGCGGGCGGGAAGCGAGGGCAGAGAAGGCGGGGAATTCATGTCTGCATTATATCGTCGGGGCGCTACGCAAACTTTTTGACGCAGTTGGCGGATTCGGCGAATCGCCCATCCAGGCGCTGCTTCGTGGTGTATGATTGCCGCGCTCGTAGCAAAGGAAAACAATGGAATTCATGGATCTGATCGGCATGATCTTGCATGTCGATAAATACCTCGGCCAGTTCATCGCACAATACGGCACCATGGTGTATGTCGTGCTCTTTTTAATTGTGTTCTGCGAGACCGGTCTGGTCGTTCTGCCGTTCCTGCCGGGAGATACCCTGCTTTTTGTGGCTGGTGCGTTCTGCGCGACCGGCGCCATGAATCCCTGGGTGCTGATGGTGTTGCTGGTTATCGCCGCTGTTACCGGAAACACCGTGAATTACTGGATCGGCAAGGCCATCGGGCAACGGGTCTTTACCCGTGACTACCGGTGGCTGGACAGAGCCGCACTGGAAAAGACGCATGCTTTTTACGAGCATCACGGCGGTAAGACCATCATTCTTGCGCGCTTTGTGCCTATTGTGCGTACCTTTGCGCCATTCGTAGCGGGTGTGTCGGCCATGACATTTACAAAGTTCCAGTTTTTTAACGTCACGGGTGCCCTGTTATGGGTAGTCGGCTTAGTAACAGCCGGCTATTTCTTTGGCAACATGCCCATCATCCGGGATCACCTGAATACGATTGTCATCATTGGTGTGGCAGCGGCAGTGGTGCCACTTATGCTCGGCGGCTTGTGGCGCTTGGGCCGCAAGCTTTTCCGCAGTGCTTCCAGCAACGCCTGATTGGCTGGTTTCCGCATAAAAAAGCCGGATGCTCAATCCGGCTTTTTTATTTGATGCTGCTGAAACGCGGACTTTTAGAACTCTTCCCAGTCTCCGCTATTGTCTCCCGCGCGCATGGTGGCAGCAGAAGGGGTGGGTTTGACTGCTGGCGCTGGCCTCCTCGAGCTCGGCGTAGGCGGCACCGCTTTGTTCCTCTTCATTGTTTTCGTTGCTTGCGGCACTTGCCTCGGTAACGAAGCGGGCTTGCGGGGTGAAGCCAGGCCTGGCGCTGCCACGGCACCATGCGTGAGCTTAAACACTTGCACGGCCTGGGCCAAGTTCTGCGCCTGATCCTGCATGCTCTGCGCAGCGGCAGCGGCCTCTTCCACCAGTGCTGCATTCTGCTGTGTGATCTCATCCATCTGTGAAATCGCGCGGTGGACTTCCTCTATGCCGATG
>JAQSWC010000352.1 GCA_029266815.1 Paucimonas sp. | reverse complement strand
TCCCTCTTTTATTCAGGCCTCCCGCTCCGGCCCTTTTTCCCCTTTCCCTCCTGCACATCAAGCCGGCACGATACCCTGCGGCATGTTGAATACGCGGTTAGGATCATACGTCTTCTTGATCTGTTGCAGGCGGGCGTAGTTACTGCCGTAATACGCGGCTTGCCAGTCCGCAAGCAAGGGGTCAAGATAGTTCACGTAAGCGCCGCTGCTCCAGGTGCTCATGCGGGTACGCATTCGATTGGGCCAGGCGGTGTCATAGAAGTTGGTGCCGAATGTGGGCCAGGTGGCGTATTCCACACTGAATAAAGCCCTACGGTGATAGAAGGCTGTGGCCTCAGGCGCAATACGGGCGAGCGCGCCGCCCATGCTGTCAAAAATGTACTGGGCCACGCCACCGGCCGCGGTCAGCTCATTTGCCCCTTGAAGAATTGCGGCGATCCCTGCGTCAGACAGCGGATCATCGAAGAAATCCGAGCTCAGCACCTGATCGTATCGTGCCTCCCTGCCCGCAGGGGAATAGCCCTGAAGGCTGCATTCATTCAAGGTTTGACCTGTACAAAAATCCCATGCCACATCGCGATAGCTGCGTTGAGTGATCTTGGGTGTCAGGTCGCCGGTATTTGAATCGCCATTAAAGGTACTGATACCGGTCGAAGCTAGAAAATCGTCCCAATACGGCTGCAGATCGCTTTTCGGCCCCAGGCAATAAGCCGTAGAGGAGAACCAGCCACCGCCTGGCCAAGCCACCAGGTACAGCTGGATCCAGATATTATCGGGCAGTGTCTGCGGCAACGTCTGCCAGGCCTTCATGACAGCAGGAAAATCCTCGGAACGGAAATTGGCCGTGGCAACCGTTATATCCT
Organism: Paucimonas sp.; assembly: GCA_029266815.1. Taxonomy (GTDB): domain Bacteria; phylum Pseudomonadota; class Gammaproteobacteria; order Burkholderiales; family Burkholderiaceae_D; genus JAQSWC01. The sequence continues at coordinate 2,054 of JAQSWC010000352.1, read as the reverse complement.
GAATAGGATGCGTCATGAAAGTGAAGGACGTCGCGACGCCGAAATTGCCGCCGCCGCCGCCGCGTATAGCCCAGAACAGATCCGGCTCGCTTGTTTCGCTACATACCAGCAAACGGCCGTCCGCGGTCACCATTTCCGCGGAAAGCAGATTGTCGCAAGTTAGGCCGAACTGGCGATCCAGGACGCCGATTCCGCCTCCCATCGTGATGCCGGAGATGCCGACCGTCAGGCATGTGCCCGAAGGAATGCAGACGCCGCTCGAGATCAGGGTGTCATACACTTCAGCGAGGCGCGCTCCTGCACCGACTTTCGCGGTGCCGTTGCTGTTCACCTGAATGGAATTCATGGATGTCACATTCAACACCACGCCTGTATTGGTGGAGTAACCGGCCCAGCTGTGACCGCCGCAACGTGGCGTGACGGCCAATCCGTTGCTGCGAACGAATGCCAGGCTCTCTTGCACGTCGCCAACCGAAGCGCATTTGACGATGGCCGTAGGCTTAATGCTGTCAAATCGGGTGTTGGCTAGCAGACTTGCCGCTGCGTAACCCGCATCACTCGGCCGTAGCAACTGGCCATCCAACTCGCCCCTCAATTCGGACCAGTCCGGGCCAGCCGGTGCAGGTGTGGGTGTCGGTGTGGGGGTCGGCGCTGAGGTACTACCTGAAGATCCGCCGCCGCAACCAGTCAATAGCGCGGCCGTAGCCCCACCCGACAACTCAAGAAAACGCCTGCGATCCATTTATTCTCCTTTTTCAACAAAATCCAGATTCCAGAGTCATACGACATGCTGTCGCAGAAAGAACAACGATGATTAGGAAACTGTCCTTGGTACGCTAAAACCATTTGTTAAGGCATTTCTATTGGCGCCGTCCCGACAGGGCCAAACTTACGGCCTTTTCCTTCATGCCGCGAGTGTAGAAAGTCATGGCCCGCCATTATTACCTCGGTTAGCCACCATCGAATCGCATGAATATGGCATGTTTCTCAGAACTGAGATAAGAAAGCGGATTCAAGGTATCGCCGACACCGACAGTCAGTGCAGCGGCACGATGCGCATTGGAGATGAGAGGGTATTGACCATCGAACCTCGACTTCATGCTCTGAAAGTACAATGGCGGATATTGCTCATACTGCTCAACTCTCATGTCCCATTCATTTTTTTGCCCTTGCCCCCGCGGCCTGGAAGCCGCACTTGCCGAAGAGATTGGCGAAATCGCACAGGCGTCAACCACGCTGAAGGTCCATAACCAGATCCCGGGCGGCGTCCATTGTTCGGGCAGCTTGACGGATGCTTATCGCCTCAATCTCCATTCCCGCATCGCATCGCGCGTGCTGTTGCGCATTGCCCAGTCCTCATATGCCAATGAGAACGATGTCTATGACCTTGCGCTCGAGCAGCCGTGGGAAGACTGGTTCACAGTCGACGGTACGATCCGCGTCGATGTAACAATGATCAAGTCGCCGTTAAAGAGCCTGGAATTCACCACGCTAAAGATCAAGGATGCAGTCTGCGACCGTTTTCGCGACCGCTATTCGGAACGTCCCTCTGTCAATACGAAAACGCCGGACATGCGGATTGTCGGCTTCCTGGATGCGCGCAATATCACCTTGTATCTCGATACGTCAGGAGAGGCCCTGTTCAAGCGTGGATGGCGGCAGGAAACCGGCGATGCGCCGCTGCGTGAAAATCTTGCAGCGGGCTTGTTGCGCGTGTCCGGCTGGAAACCCGGTGTGCCGCTATTGGACCCGATGTGCGGTTCAGGGACGATCTTGATCGAAGCGGCGCAGATGCTGGCCGGCATTCCTCCCGGGGCGCGGCGCAGCTTCGCCTTCGAAAAATTCCTGAAGTTCGATTCCGCTGCATGGATCAAGGTGAAAGGCGAGGTCAAGCCGAATGCGCTGCCTTCCGAGCCGTCCATTTTCGGCAGCGACATTTCAGGCGACATGATCGAAATGACGCGCACCAACCTGCAGCATGCCGCAATTCCTTTCGAGATACCGTTAAAGCAGATTGAAGCACAGGAAGTGAAGCCGCCCGTCGACAGGTCCGG
>JAQSWC010000351.1 GCA_029266815.1 Paucimonas sp. | reverse complement strand
CTGGATGTTCATGTTGCCGCCGCTGATGTTGGTGGAGCGGTACATCAGGTTGTCATTCGGAATTTCACTTCCCGATTCCGACAGTGACGAGTAGGAGGAAAGCGCAGCAGACGTTGGGTTGACGATGGAAATCTTGGTTATCTTCGCGTCCGTCAACTGCGCGTTTGCCAGCTTCCATGCGTCCTTCAGCAACTTCATGTCGCGCTTGCCGCCGTTGCGTTCGTTGTGAGCGAAGAGAGGCATCATGCCGGCGGTTAGGCCGTCGATGATGGCCGACATGGCGCCGTTGCGCAGCGCACCCTCGCGCGTGGCGGCGAAGGTGGCGTAGTTGAGCGTCGCCTTGGCCTGATAGATGAACCCGAACTGGATCGCTCCCATGATCAGCATGACCAGGATGGGGAAGACGTAGATGTACTCCACCAGGGCTTGGCCGGTTTGCAAAACGTATGGGAAAGGGCGGCGCGTCATTGTTTGGCGTCGCCTTCCTGTGGGGCGGCCGCCTTGGGCGTGCGGCTCAATCCTTCCAGCGGAAGCTTCTCCATGGCGGAGATCAGCTCGTCGAGTTTCGACGCCAAAGGATCTTCCGGCGGAATCACACCATAGGCCTGGATAAAGGCTGCCCATGCTTCGCGCAGCTTCACCACGCCAAGGTTGTGCCAGGCTTTGGCATCGTCGGTCTTCAGCATCAATGCCTTCTGGTAGGCATCCACTGCCTGCGCGGGACGCTTGGTGCGGGCATAGAGGTTGCCAAGGTAGAACCAGGTTTCGGCATCGTTCGGCACGGCGCGTGCGAGGCCCAGCAGCAGCTTCTCAGCGCGCTCGTCCTGATTGCCGGTGTAGGCAAGCTGCGCCTCGCGGCGAAGCTCGTAGACGTTGCTTCTGTCTCCGGGCAGACTTGAACAGCCGCAGGCCAGCAACAGCAATGAGAGCGACAGCAGGCGCTTCATGCCTCTCTCCATTCCAGCGTGTCTCCCTCGCACACGCCAATGCGCGACAGAGTTCCGGGTGCGAGTTCCAGCGTGGCGCAGGCGGCGAGGCTGCCTGCGGCGCGTGCGGGGCGCAGGCCGCTGACCAGCTTGCGTACCTTGCCGTGTCGGTCGATGAAAACCAGATCAAGATCGTAAGCCATGCCCAGCGTATGCACGAGCCGACAATCGTTGATCAGCATGCCTTCGCCCGGCTTGAGGGGCGGCCTTCCTAGCAAACCGCGCGTGCGCTCCCAGGGGCTGACAGCTTTCCAGACCCGGGGGAGTACGCATTGTTCGCCGAGATAGACCGAGCCGATTTTCACAGCATGCCTTCCTGCATGAATTTCACGACGATGGGGAAGGCCAGCACGATGAAGGTCACGGGAAAGATGAAGGCGATCAGCGGCAGGATCAGTTTCACCGGCGCTTCCATCGCCAGTTTCTCGGCGCGCTGGAAACGTTCGATGCGGCGCTGCACGGATTGCACGCGCAGCGCGGCGCCAACGCTCGCGCCCATTTTTTCCGCCTGGATCACGGTACCGACGAAGCTGGTGATGGCTTTCATGTTCAGGCGCGCTTCCATGCGGCGAAGCGCGTCCGCGCGCGGCACGCCGGCACGCAGGTCGCGCGTGATCATCTGGAATTCATTGCGCAGCGCGCCGGGAGGTCCCTTGTCCATCGCCTGTTTGATAGCACCGGTGAGGTTGAGGCCGGCTTCGACTGCCATGGTAATGAAGTCGAGGTAGACGGGAAGCGCCTTGAGGATTTCCTTTTCTCGTCGCGCGCGTACGTCGCGCAGCCAGATCAGGGGATAGAGATTGCCGACGAGAGTGACACCGATCAGTATGGCCGGCGATGAACTTTCCATCACATGCAGGCAGAACAGCGTGATCAGGAATGCCACGATGGTCGACAGGATGCGCACTGCGTAATATTGCTCGGCATTGAGGATGTAACCGACGCCGGTTTCCTGCAGGCGCTTGTGCGCCTTTTCCAGCCATTCGGGCGGGAGGCGGGAACAGAAGTGGTATTCGATGAACGTGATTACCGGCCAGAACATCTTCAGCACCGGCGGTAGCGGATCCATGTACTCCCGGTCCTCCCTCGGCACTTCGGATTTCAGCCTCGACAGGCTGTAGCTGACCAGCAGGACACAAATGCCTGCCATGGTGCCGATGATGAGAGCAATGAGCGAATTCGAGATCATGTTGTCAGACGTCGATGGTGGTGATCTTGCGGATGAAGACGTAGCCGATGGTCAGCATGACGATGATGACCGCCAGCGTGACCCAGCCGAAGAAGGTGGTGAACATTGCACCCATCGCCTTCGGCTCCAGCCAGTTGAGCGCGGCCATCATCAGGAGCGGCAAGCCGGTCATGATGATGCCCTGCATTTTCCCCTGTGCCGTCAAGCTGCGGATCTTGCCTTCCATGGTGGCCTTGTCGCGCAGCGTGGTGGCGAGCGACTCAAGAATTTCGGCAAGATTGCCGCCGACTTCGCGCGAGATGCGCAAGCCCGACACGATCAGCGAAAAGTCCTGCGAAGGGTTGCGCTTTTCCATGTTGACCAGTGCGGCATCGAAATCCAGGCCGAGGCGCTGCTCGCGCAGCATCAGCTCGAATTCCTGGGACAGCGGCGGCTTCTGCTCCTTGACCATCGATTCCATGGCCACGTTCAGGCTCGCACCGGCACGCATTGCGCCCGAGATCATCAGCAGGGCGTCCGGCAACTGCTCCTCGAAGCGCTTGGCGCGCCGCGTGCGCATCATCTTGATGTACTGCTTCGGCAGGATCAGCATCGCGATAGCCGCGAAGGTGACGAACACGGGGTTGTCGGTGAAGATCCATACCAGCACCGGCACCACGACCAGCGCACCGACGTTGTAGTAGAACAGCTTGGTCGCGTCCAGGAAGATGAACATGTCGGCCAGCGTGGTTTTGGCCGAGGCCTC
>JAQSWC010000350.1 GCA_029266815.1 Paucimonas sp. | reverse complement strand
GGTACTTTTTGTTACAGGATATTCCACATCAGGAGTCACGATGAATTCCACTCCCGCGGCCGCACCCGTTGATCCTTCGGTCGAGCGCTTCGGCAAGCCGGAAGGCGGTTTCAGGCTGAGGCTCTATACGGTGATTTTCGAAGCGGATACGCGCGCCGGATGGTGGTTCGACGTGACACTCATCGTTGCCATTCTGGCCAGCATCGCAGTGGTGTTGATGGATAGTCTGGAAACGACGCACGCACGCCACGCTGCCGCGCTCAATGTGCTCGAATGGTTTTTCACCGGACTCTTCACGGTGGAGTACATTGCGCGCCTGGCCTGTGTGCAACGTCCCATGCGTTACGCCACCAGTTTCTTCGGCGTGATCGACCTGCTTTCAATCCTGCCGACCTATATTGCCCTGCTGTTTCCTGAAGCTTATGCACTGCTCGACGTGCGCATCCTGCGCCTGCTGCGCATTTTCCGTGTGTTCAAGCTCACGCTGTACGTTGCGGAATACTCCGCCCTGGCGGAAGCACTGCACGCCAGCCGCCGCAAGATCACCATCTTCATTTCCGCAGTGCTGATGATCGTGCTGGTGATGGGGACGGTAATGTATGTGGTCGAAGGTCCGGAGCACGGGTTTACCAGTATCCCGATATCAATGTACTGGGCCATCGTGACGATGACCACCGTGGGTTACGGTGACATGACGCCCCAGACCGAGCTGGGGAAGCTGATCGCATCGATGATGATGCTGCTCGGCTGGGGCGTGCTGGCGGTACCGACTGGCATCGTGACGTCGGAACTCACTGCACAGCGGATGGGACGCCGCCCCACCACGCGCACCTGCCGCGTCTGCCTGACGGAAGGGCTCGATCCGGAGGCGCGCTATTGCATGCACTGCGGCGCCGCGCTCGGCACGTATCGTCACGACTGACATAGCGGCCCGCAGATGACTCCTACCGCCACGCCCGCCAGTCTGTTCGTGAACATTCCCTCAACCTTGACTGGCGAGCTGTTCGAGTCGATTGCCGCGTCGCCGCAGATGCGCATCGAACGCATTGTTTCGCGAGGCCATGCGAGCCCGGAAGGTTTCTGGTACGACCAGCCACGGAACGAATGGGTGATGGTGGTGAAGGGCGAGGCGGTGCTGCGTTTCGAACAAAGCGGGCACACGATACGCATGAAACCGGGCGACCACTTAGCCATCGGAGCAGGCGAGCGCCACCGTGTCGACTGGACTTCCGGCAGCGAAGACACGATCTGGCTGGCTGTCTTCTACGACTGAATTCAGGCAAGACACTCACGCCGAAAAATCCCTACACCTGATGGGCTACCGACGGGCACCACACATTCATGACGACAATCACCGCCGACGCCGGCTCCAGACTGCGCAGTGCCGCAGCACCCGCCCTCTTCCTGCTGCTGGGCGTCGTCTATGCCACCTGGGCGGCGCGCATTCCCGCGATACGCGATGCACTGTCGATGAACGCATCGCAGCTCGGCTTCGTGTTGCTGTGCGCAGGCATCGGTTCCGTCATTTCCTTTCCGGTTGCCGCTGCGCTGGTCGGCCGCCTCGGCGGAAAACGCGGTGCGCTGCTGTCGGGCCTGGCCTTGCTGCTGATTTTGCCGCTGCTTGCCCTTGCCCCGTCTCTGTGGCTGCTGATGGCAGCCATGGTCTTGTATGGCATGGCCGGAAGTGTCTTCGACGTGGCCATCAACGCCATCGGCGCCGCTGCCGAAAAGGCGGCAGGGCGTTCCATCATGTCGATGCTGCATGCGTGGTTCTGTGTCGGCACCTTTTCCGGTGCCATGTTCAGCAGCCTGCTGGCCGGATACAAGATCACTCCACTACCCCATTTCGCCCTGATCGCCGTCGCGCTGGCGGCAGTGTTATGGATCTCCTACGGTGCGCTTCCGGAAGACCGGTCCGCGCAGCCGCCCGAAAAGAAACGCTTCACCCTGCCGCATGGCCACCTGGTTGTGCTCGGCGTGATTGGCTTTTGCGGCGCCATCGCGGAAGGTTCGCTGATCGACTGGAGCACCGTGTACATGCACGACCAGATGCACGCCTCCGAAGCCATCGCGCCGCTGGGCTTTGCTGCGTTCTCCTTGCTGATGCTGGCGGCGCGTCTTGTCTGCGACAGGTTGAAAGACCGCTTCGGTGCGCGCAGCGTGGTCGCAATCGGTGCGCTGCTGGCGGCTGTCGGTATATTCATTTCGATATTCGCTCCCAATATCGCGGTTGCCATCGCCGGCTTCGGCATCGCCGGCGCTGGCCTGGCTGCCGTGTTCCCCTTCGTCTACGGGGCGGCAGCCAAACACGGCTCGACGGCACTCGCCGGCGTGGCGACGCTGGGTTACAGCGGCACCTTGCTCGGACCGCCTGCCGTGGGCTTTACTGCCGAGCACTTTGGCATGCAGGCAGCGCTGGGGTTTATCGCGGTGCTGAGTATCGGCGTGGCGTTGGCGGCTAGTCGGGCGAAGTGGCTGGAATGAGATGTGACTTATTTTCAGGCAGAATAATCTTCACTCTCCGCATGAACCTTTCGGGGTTTCTCGAAATTTCTATATCTGTATAAAATCCAGTGGATTGAGCAGAAAGCCGCTAAACGTGCGGGTTTTGGGAGAGTCGGATGACCAAATTGAACTGCATCAACCTAATTGAATTACAGGATTTGCGGTACACATTACGCTATGCATCATGAAGGTTAATGCGCCAGCCTGGCTTTCTCCTGTTGGAGCTTCCACCGAAGTACTCGATGAACTTCAAGCCGAGATTGGAGGCCTACCTTCTGCATATCTCGAACTTCTGCGTCTCGGTAACGGCGGGGAAGTCGGGCTAAGCGTTGATCCGCTGACATTCTGCCTAGACTCGGCAGAATCGGCATTTGATTACTGGAGGAGTGGCACTTACACCATGAACGGCGTCTTTGTATTTGGGGG
>JAQSWC010000023.1 GCA_029266815.1 Paucimonas sp. | reverse complement strand
GGAAATGTTCGACGCCGCTCTTCTGAAAATCAGTCGATCACGCCGCACACGCTCTTGATGCAGTCATGCAGCGACGGCCATTTGAAGGGCTTGAAGATGTAGCCGTCTGCGCCTTCGGTCAGGCCGCGCATGACGTGATGGTCATCAATTCTCGATGTGACCATAATGACCGGCAAATCCGAGAGTGCTTCGTCATGCCGGATCTCGTGCAGGATCTCGAAGCCATCGCGCCCGGGCAGCATCACGTCCAGCAGCACCAGGTCTGGTCCCGGCCTGCGTTTCAGCTCCACCAATGCGGCTTCGCCGTCCGCCGCACGCTTCACATGGAAGCCGTGCTCCTTCAGCAGGAAGGAAAGCATCTGCGCCGTGACGTCGTCGTCTTCCACTACCAGCACGCGAATGGCGATCTGGCCGAAACTGTCGCTCAGCCGGTGCAACGCAACCTGCGGGCTGTAGAAGCCGGTTTCTTCCAGGGCGCGCGATGCGCGCTTGGCTTCGGCCCAGGCTTTCACGCTCTCTTCCGGCGAGAGCTCGATCACCTCGATGCCTGGCAGCGCCGTACTGCGCGTAGAGCCGGCCGGTTCATCGCCCGGCACATTGATGTCGTCGTTGCGGGAAGTGTCATTGCTCATGGAATCCTCTCGGCTGCCGGTCGGAGATCGGGTTGGCGAATTATAAGGGCTTCTCACATGCGACAATAAGCGCCTGTTCCTACATAGCTGCAATGCCGACATCGCCGCCATGAGCAATTTTTCCGATTCCGCCCCTGCCCTGTCCACGCTGACGAGCTGCCGCACCGCCGATCTGCCGTGGCTGCCCTGGGCGATGCGCGGCTCGCAATTCAAGCTGTTGAGCGTTGACCCCGCGAGCGGCCGCTACACACTGCTGATCCGATTCGACAAGGGCGTGGTCGCCCCCATTCATCGCCATATCGGTGCCGTGGAAGGCTATGTCCTGGAAGGCGCCTTTCACTATGCCGACCAGCCCGAAGTCCGGTTCGGCGCGGGCGACTATCTGCTCGAGCGTGACAGCGCAGTGCACCAGCCGGTGAGCCCGGAAGGCGCGGTGATGTTCGCGGTGTTCCATGGTCCGGTGGAGGGGTTGGACCAGGAAGACAATGTGATCGGCCGCATCGACTGGAAATGGCATCTCGACACGTGGAATGCGGCGCTGGCAAAAGCGGAAAGCTGATTCATGCAAAAGAAGATCCTGGAGCGCATCCTGCTTGCTGTCGTTTCGGTTGTACTGTTGCTGGCGCTGGCAGCGGCGGCAGCCCTGCACTACGGCGCGGAAGCCCTGAAGTCGCGGGTAGAGGAAGCACTGGGGCCGGACAGCGAGGTGGGCGCGGTCAACGTGGCATGGACTTCCATCGTCATCGATGACGTCCGCATCAGGGCGCCCGCCGGCTGGCCGGCGCAGGATGCCCTGCGGGCAAAGCGCATTGTGGTGGTGCCCGATCTGAACGAGCTGCTGTCTGCCTCGGTTCGCATCAACCGCATCATCGTGGAGGATGCCTACCTGTCCGTGCTTCGCACGCGTGAAGGCCGGATGCGGTTGCTGCCCGACATGCTGGAAAGGCCGCGCAAGGCGGGCACCGAGGCTGCGCCGCGCGACATTCTCATCCGGGCGATTCAGTTGCGAGGCGGCGTGGTGGAATTTTTCGATGCCAGCATACGGGCCACGCCGCACAAGATGCGCATGGAGCAAATTCATGGCGACCTTACCAAGCTTAGGCTGCCCGCGCTGACCGGCCGTAGCGATCTGCTCCTGACGGGAAAGCTGAAAGGCGCACGCACCGACGGCAAGCTGGCGTTCAAGGGATGGATGGAACTGGCCACGAAGAATTCCGAGCTCTCGATGGAACTGGAGAACGTCGACCTCGTCACGATGCAGCCCTATCTCATCAAGGCAAGCGAAACCGGCGTGCGGCGCGGTACGCTCGACCTGAAGCTACGCTCCACGGTGCGCAACCAGCAGCTGCACGCACCGGGCACTCTCACGCTGAAGGGGCTGGAACTGGAAAGTAGCGGCCCTCTCGGCACCTTCATGGGCATGCCGCGCCAGGCAGTGCTGGCCGGCATGAAAGACCGTAAAGACCGCATCATGGTGCCGTTCACACTGGACGGCCGGCTCGATGACCCTCAGTTTTCGCTGAACGACAGCCTGGCGCGCCGCATCGGCGCCGGCATGGCTGGCCTGCTTGGCATTACGATCGAAGGCCTGGCGCGCGAGGCAGGCAGCGCCGCCCAGGGTATCGGCGGCGCGATGCGCAAACTCTTCGGGAAATGAGATCGCCTATCAACATGCCGATGGCAAGGCGCAGCGACGAAGACAGTACGGACGTAGGGCAAGGAGCTGCAACGCAGAAAGCCGTAGTTTGATAGGCGCTCCAAGGATCAGTTGCGCGCGTAGGACAGGTTAAAACTGTCGACGCCGCTGAAAGCAGTCAACTCGCGCGACAGGTCGGCAATGGTAGCGCCGCTTTGCTTGTTGAGCGCCACGGCGACGAAACGCCATTCGGGCGCGCCGTCCTGGAAGGAGATGGCCAGGGACCCCTTGGCGATTTCATATCCTCGCTTCAGTGCCACGCGCTTCAGCACATCGTAATCGGGCGAGAAGCCCGGATTGAAGCGCAATACAAAGGCTACTGCGCGGCGCGACGGCAGCCACGCCTCCAATTTCGACACCCACACCATGCAAGCGGCAGACAGCACCGCAAGCAGGATGGCCGATGCATAGAAACCCACGCCAACCATGATGCCGATAGCGGACGAGGCCCAGATCGATGCTGCGGTAGTCAAGCCACTGATATTGAATCCCTCACGCATGATGACGCCAGCGCCGAGAAAGCCGATGCCGGTGACGATGCCTTGGATGATGCGGGTCGGATCGGTGCCGAGCGATACCACTACGTGTCCGCCGAACCAGTGGTCCGGGTAGCCGGCAATCACGGTCAGCGCTGCGGACGCCATGCATACCAGTCCATAAGTCCGCATGCCGGCCGCGCGGCCGTGAAAGGACCGTTCGTAACCAACCAGCAAGCCCAGCAGGAGCGCTCCAAGCAGATTCAGGAAAACGATGATGTTGGTTTCTAACGCGGCGCTGGACCAGTATGAACTGAACGACAAGAATTGCGGCATGTAGAGGCCTGAAAGTGATGTGAAGGAGGATATTGTCAGAATGATGCGGCAAGGGCAAGAGACCGGCACTGCAGGCCATAACCGACTATATGTTGCAACCCGGGTTTCTTCCGAAACTGGAATCGGAATCTGACTGCGTTTTTTATGGTTCGGCGCCCGTTGTCATGATATCGTGTTGCGCACCCGATATTTTCATTACGGCAAAGTCATGTCCAAGACCGACAACGATTGCAAATCGCAAAAAGAGCAGGCGCGCGCGCTGATGAACAATGCGGAACTGCTGTTCGATGAAATGGCGGTGCAGGCTGCGGTGGACAAGGTGGCGCAGCAATTGAACGGCCGCTTCGATCATGAAGACGGCAAGCCGTTTCCGCTGCTGCTATGCGTAATGGGCGGTGCTGTCGTGTTCTGCGGACAGTTACTTACCCGGCTTACTTTTCCTCTCGAATTCGACTATATCCATGTCACCCGCTATGGCAATCGCGCCATGGGCGGCGAGATTCAATGGAAGGTCGAACCGCCGCAGACCGTGAAAGGGCGGACCGTGGTCGTGGTGGACGACATTCTCGATGAAGGCGAAACGCTGGCAGATATCAAGCAGCGCCTGCTCGACATGGGCGCCGCACAAGTTTTGATCGCCACGTTTGCCGACAAGGATATCGGCAAGTCAAAACCGGTGACAGCCGACTTCATCGGCCTCACCGTTCCCAACAAGTTCGTCGTCGGCTACGGCATGGACGCTTATGGTTACTGGCGCAATCTGCCCGGCTTATGGGCCATTCCCACCGGCAGTGCCTGAATTCTTGCTGCGCTTGTCTTCCGCTGGCGATTCTTCCGCGCTGGTTCCTTCGGCCTTGTGAGGCGCATTCTTGCGCGCCCTGCCTACCGGGCCGTTATCAGGTGGGCTGGTGACTTCTTCTACTCCCTGCACGCCGCGCAAATCCGTATTCACTTGGCCGTGCATTAAATCCTTATAGGCTTGCTTCATCTTGTCCTGTGGAGCAATCTGGGCTTGACTATCAGGCGACTCGTCGCGCTCATGGGGCATGCGCGGGGTTGTATCGGGCCGGGAAGGGCGCTTGGTTTTGATCTGATGCTGTTTCAGTGCGGACACCATGTCGAATACCTTTCTTCAGTAAGTACAGAATTCGAACCCGTCCGCTGCTCATAATTCCCTTGTTGAATTGAATACAGCTCAGTGCCAGTCGGCATTGATGTGGCAGTGCGCAAAATATGCCATGCCATAATCGTCTTACAACGCCATTTCATTACATAAATAAAGCGGGTGCCCCAGGTGGGACATCTGCAGGGGGAAGAAGAATGGTTTGGATTCTGGCACTCGCAGGCCTGTTCGTAGGGCTGATGTTTCAGTCTTTCAACACCGCGATGGTTTTAGCTTTCATCGGTGGATTCGTCGGCTATCTGATCAAGAACAAAGATACGAGTCAGGGCAAGGCGGAAGTTCTCGAGCGCAAGATCGATGCGCTGAAAGCCCAAGTGGTTGACCTCAACCGGCGGTTGGCCGTGCTGGAGAAAAATTCTTCGGCCGCGTCGCACCTGCCTGCCGCAACTGACGGCGTTTCACCGGCCGTGGATAAGCAAGATTCTTCCGCACCTGTTCCCACAACAAAACCGGCAAATACAGAAAACCCCGAGCCACTGGTCCGGCATCATGCCGTCACAAAGGAACAGAATTCCGTTCCCCTACGTCAGGAAACTTTGGGTCCCGAAAAGCCGGCTCCACAGCCGCCTGCCGACAAGCTGCCTCCCAAGGAAAGCATTGCGCCCGCCGTCAAACCAGCTGCGCCCCCGCCACCTCCACGCCCGCCGGCGCCACCTTCCGCTTTTCAGCAATTCATTCAGCGCTGGGTCATCGGCGGCAATCCGCTGGTAAAGATCGGCGTCGTGATCCTGTTCCTGGGTCTCGGCTTCCTGCTGCGTTACGCTGCCGCGCATGCGGTGTTCCCGATCGAGCTGCGTTACGCCAGCGTAGCGGCCATCGGCATCAGTCTGCTGCTGTTCGGCTGGCGCTGGCGTCACAAGAAGGATAACTATGGCCTGATACTGCAAGGCGGAGGCATCGGCGTGCTGTATCTCACCACGCTGGCCGCCATGCGATTGCACCCCCTGATTCCGCTGGAATTCGGCTTCGCGGTGCTGATCGCCGTGGCGGTCTTTGCTGCGCTGCTGGCGATACTGCAGGATGCATTGGCGCTGGCAGTGGCTGCCGCCATCGGCGGGTTTGCCGCGCCAGTGCTGGCCTCGAGCGGCAGCGGCAACCATGTCGCGCTGTTTTCCTATCTCACACTACTGAACCTGGGCATTGTCGCCATCGCCTGGTTCAAGGCATGGCGCGTGTTGAACCTGGTCGGCTTCGGCTGCTCGTTCTTTCTCGGTAGCGCCTGGGCGGCAAAGCATTACCAGCCTGAGCTGTATTCAAGCACGCAACCTTTCCTGCTTCTGCTGTTCGTGCTGTACGTGCTGATCACGGTGCTCTTCGCGCGCCGCACGCTGGCAGAAGCGCAGATGCAGGACAGCGCCGGAATGAACGAACAGTTGCGGCAGTCCGCATCGAAAGTGAGTTATGTCGACGGCTCGCTTGCCTTTGGTGTGCCCTTCGCCACCTTCAGCCTGCAATACCTGCTGATGCGGCCGTTCGAGTACGGCGCCTCGTTCAGCGCGCTCGGTTTCGGCCTGTTCTATGTGCTGGTCGCGACTGCGCTGTTCCGCGGCGCGGGCCGGCGCTACCTGCTGCTGAATGAAACGCTGATTGCGGTGGGCGTGGTGTTCGGCAGCCTGGCGATTCCGCTGGGATTGGAAGACAAGTGGACGTCAGCGGCATGGGCGATCGAGGCGGCGGGCGTGTACTGGGTCGGCATTCGCCAGCACAAGCTGCACGCTCGGCTGTTCGCGCTGCTGCTGGCGCTCGGCGCGGCCGTATATTTCCTGTTGGGGTTGCATGTCGCTCCGCCCGATCAAGACCATGTGCTTAACGGTTCCAGGCTGGGCTGCATTCTTCTTGCGCTCGGCACAGGCTGGATCTGCCGCCTGATGCGGCGTGCGGACGCGCCGGAATTGCACGGCATCGAAAATGCGGCGCGCCCCTGGCTACTGGGCTCGGGTGCGATTGCGATCGCCCTCATCCCTTTCATCCTGCTGCCGATGGAATGGGCCTGTCCGTCGCTCGCCCTCATTGGCGCGGCATCGCTGTTCCTCTCGCTGCGCTGGACCGAACCCTGGCTGCTGCGCTGGGGCTGCCTGTTCCAGGCGGCGGCCGGCATCCTGTTCATGACCACGCTGCATCGCGCCGACGGCTCGTCGGTACTGAGCAACGGATGGGGCGGTTTGCTGGCGGCAAGCATCATCGGCGCCAGCATGCTGGTTGCGGTGTGGGCGATGGTTCGGCAAAGCCTGGCGCGCAGTGAAGACAAACCTGCCCCCTCCTTCGGGCTTGCCACCAGCATCGGTCTGCTGGCCGGCCTGGCCTTTGTCAATCTCGCGCCGCTGTTCGTGCTTCCCTGGCGCCTTGCGGCGATGGTGTGGCCGCTGACAGGCATTGCCACGCTGTGGTGGGCCGTGCGGATGCGGCATTCCGGCGCGATCCTGTTCGCACTGGTGTTGCAGGCGCTGGCGGGCTTTGCCTGGTTTGGCAGCCGCATTGTGCTGTTCCCTGCCGATGCCGCTACGCTGGACGAATCGCTGCGGCCATTCGCGCATAGCGGCTTCATCGGCCCCCTGCTGATTTCCGTGGCGGCCTTCATCTGCGCGCGCCTGCTTCAGCGCTCTGCCTCGCCGGACGCCGGCTCGCCGCTTCATCGCATGCTCGGATGGATTGCGCTTTCGTGGGGCGGCGCCTGGTGGGCCTTCGCCTGGGCGGAAGAAACCACGCGCGTCATCAGCGTGGATGCCAATGCCTTTGCGTGCCTTGTCGCCATTGCGGGCTTTACTGCCTGGCTGTGGAGCGCGGTAGCACGCTACCTGAGATGGCCGCAACTCGGCGCGATCAGCGGCGCCTACCTGCCTGCGCTCTTTCTCATCGCGATGTCGGCATGGATTGCGGGACTCGATCATCCCTCCGCCGGTTTCGGCTGGCTGGTGTGGCCTGCCGCGCTGCTTATGCATTTCTACCTGCTGCGCCGGCAGGAGAACTGGTTGCCTCGCCGCCTGCTCGGTCTCTTGCATACCGCGGGTGCTTGGCTTTTCGTCGTGCAGGCGGCAACAGAGCTGCGCTGGCATTTCGCGCAATGGGGCGAGGCCGGCAGCGCCTGGGCCTTGCTTGGCTGGATGATCGCGCCGGTTGCCTATCTGTTCATCGTCACGCTGACAGGCGTTCAGCGCCGCTGGCCGCTGAGCGGCTTCAGCGACGCTTATCGTTTGCATGCGGCCGTACCAGTCGTGCTTTATCTGTTCGGCTGGGTCTGGATCAGCAATGCAGTCAGTAACGGTGCCGCCGCGCCGCTGCCTTATCTGCCCGTATTGAACCCGCTAGAAATCGCACATGCCGCAGTGCTGCTAGCCGCTGCGCTCTGGTGGTGGCCTTTGCGCGAACACGCTTCCCTGCAAGGCATCCGCACTTTTGCCTCGATTGTGGCCGGAAGCACGATCTTCTTCGCCATCACCGGCATGGTTGCGCGTGCCTGCCACCACCTCGGCAGGGTTGCCTGGAACCTCGATGCCTTACTGGCATCCGAGCTATTCCAGACATCCCTATCCGTTGTATGGACTGTCCTTGCCATCAGCCTCATGCTGTTCGGCAACCGGCAGCGTCAGCGCGCGATCTGGATCATCGGCGCGATACTGATTGCTGTGGTGGTCGGCAAACTCTTCCTGGTGGAACTCAACGCCAGCGGCAGCCTGACCCGCATTGTGTCCTTCATCGTCGTCGGCCTGCTGCTGCTAGTGGTCGGCTATGTCGCGCCGCTGCCGCCGAAACAGAAAACCGGATCTTCCGAGCCGGAGGTACAACCTTCATGAAAAAAACGATACTTGTCGCAGCTTGCTTCGCCGCGTGCCTTGCGCACGCCGATTCCCTGCAACCGTCGAATTTCGCCTACCGTGCGCCGCTGGTGGTTTCTGAGCCGGGCCCCTTTCATCAGGCTGTGCTGCCGATAGAGTTGTACCAGGGCCTGCAACGCGCGGATCTGGGCGACCTGCGCGTCTTCAATGCCAAAGGCGAAGTCGTGCCGCATGCGCTAATCAAGCAGGAGGAGATGGAAACCGAGCGCATCACGGAAACGCCGCTGACGATGTTTCCGCTGACCGATACGTCGGCGGACAGCAATCCGGACGAGCTGGCGGTGCAGGTTCGCCGCAGCAGCGACGGCACATTGATATCCATCCAGGGAAAAACCGGAAATCGAAGTACCACCGCGATCAACCGCGGGCTCATTCTTGATGCCAGCAAGGTGAAGGCCGGCGAACATGCATTGAAACTGGAAACTGCCGCAAGCGCAGTGCCATTCCAGGGCTTCACACTTGAAACCAGCGACGACTTGCTCCAATGGCGCATGCTGAAGCAGGATGCCCAACTGGTGCATCTCGAGCATGAAGGACAACGCATCAGCAACGACACGGTGGAATGGCAAGGCGGCATGGGCAAATACCTGCGCATCCTCTGGCATCGGCCGGAGCAGGCACCCGCGGTGAAGGCCGCCGTCATCAAGACGACGCAGGCTTCGATCAACCGCGCTCCTCTCGTGTGGTCCGCGGCAATGGCGCCGTCAAAGTCCGGTGACGGGTGGTACGACTACACGCTGCCCGGCAAGATGCCGATGGAGAAACTGCGCATCAATCTGCCGCAGTTGAACACGCTGGCGCCTGTGCAGGTCCAGCGCCATGAAGTGGGCTACAAACACATGGAGCACAAGGGATGGTGGTACACCATGGCGCAGACAGTGGCTTACCGGCTGAAGACACCGGATGGCGAAGCACGCTCCGCCGACCTCACGCTGAATGCCGCTGCCACGAACCGCCTGCGCCTTTCGGTCGATCCGCGTAGCGGCGGGTTGGGCGGCACACCGCCCTCGATCCAGATCGGCTTCGTGCCGCACATCCTGGTGTTCCTGGCTCGCGGCGACGCACCTTATACACTGGGCTGGAGCGCCGACCACATCAACAGTTCGGCGCTTTCAATATTCACATTGGTACCGGGCTATCGCAATGATCGCAAGCTCACCGCAGGCATAGCGCAATTAGGTCCGTTCGGCACCACGAGCTCAGCGCCGGCTTCAATGCAACAACAGGGTAAGGAATTATCGAAGGGAGCACTGTGGGCCGTGCTGATCGGCGGGCTGCTGGTATTGGGCGCCATGGCCTGGATGCTGTTGAAACAGATGAAGCAATCCGGCAAGGCCCCCGCCTCTGCAGACGACGGTTCCTGACCAGGTCAGCCCAGCAGGCGCGCCCGCGCAGCAAGGTATTCCTTCGTAAGTTGTTCTGCTACCTCGGCCACGCTCGACACAGCATCGACCAGACCGACGCCCTGGCCTGCGCCCCAGATATCGCGCCAGGCCTTGGCCTTGCCGGCCGCGGCGAAATCCATTTTCGATTTGTCCGCACTCGGCAACGCATCCGGATCAAGCCCGGCATTCTCGATGGATTTTTTCAGGTAGTTGCCGTGCACGCCGGTGAACAGGTTGGTGTAGACGATGTCTGCTGCCGTCGATTCCACCACCGCCTCGCGATAGCCATCGGTAACGTTCGCCTCCTCCGTCGCCAGCCAGCGCGAACCGATGTACGCAAAATCAGCTCCCATTGCCTGCGCAGCAAGAATGGCGTCGCCGGTGGAAATTGCGCCCGACAAGGCCACCGGCCCGCTGAAGAACTTGCGCACCTCGCCGACCAGCGCAAAGGGCGACAGGGTGCCGGCATGTCCTCCCGCACCGGCCGCTACCAGGATCAAGCCGTCGACGCCCGCTTCCAGCGCCTTGTGCGCATGGCGAATGGAGATTACGTCATGCAGCACGACTCCGCCATAGGAATGAATGGCATCGAGCATTTCCTTTGGCGGCGCACGCAGGCTGGAAATGATAATCGGCACCTGATGTCTCACGCAGACTTCGACGTCGTGCGCCAGCCGGTCGTTGGATTGATGCACGATCTGGTTGACGGCAATCGGACCGACCTTCGCGTCGGGATTTTTTTGTGAATAGGTGGCTAGCTCCTCCTGCATGTCCGTCAGCC
>JAQSWC010000349.1 GCA_029266815.1 Paucimonas sp. | reverse complement strand
GACTCGGGGCAGGGCCTCGGGCGTGATGCCGATGCCGCTATCTTTCACGCGTATCACGACTGCGCTGCCTTCCTGCTGCGCGAAGAGTCCGATCGAACCGCCCTGGGGCGTGTATTTGGCAGCGTTGTTCAGCAGGTTGCTGATCACCTGTGCGATACGAACCGGATCGGCATCGATGTGAAGCGGTTGCGGCGGCAGGGAAACCGTTAACGCATGTTCGTCGTCTTCTATCAGCGGCTTGCTGACTTCGACCGCGCTGTCGACGATCATTTGCACCGATACGCGTTCGCGGCGCAGTTCCAGTTTGCCGCGGCTGATGCGGGACACGTCGAGCAGGTCGTCGATCAGCCTGACCATATGCGCCAACTGGCGATCCATGATGTCGCGTGCTTTCGACGCTGCCGTGGAATCCGGCGATGAAAGCTTCATCAACGTGAGACCGGAGCTGATCGGCGCGAGGGGATTGCGCAGCTCATGCGCAAGCGTGGCAAGGAACTCATCCTTCCGGCGATTGGCCTCCTTGAGTTCCTGTTCCATTTCGCGCTGCTCGGTGACGTCGGTGCAGGTACCGAACCAGCGGTTGATCTTGCCCTGTGCATCGCGGATGGGCACCGCACGTGACAGGAACCAGCGCCAGGAGCCGCTCTTGCCGCGCAGCGGGAAGGTTTCCTCCCAGGGCTCGCCGGTTTTGTAGCACTGCGTGATTTTGCGGAACACGTGTTCCACATGATCAGGGTGCACTACGCCTTGCCAGCCGGAGCGCTGCATCTGTTCGATTGTCGTCCCGGTGTAATCCAGCCAACGGCGGTTGTACCACGTGATGGCGCCGCTCTCGTCCGCCATCCACGCAAGCTGGCTCATGTGATCCGCCAGCATGCGGAACTCCTGGTCACGCCGCTTCAATTCGCGCTCGGTTCGTTTCTGTTCGCTAAGATCGAGGACGAAAGCGACGGCAATGTCCTCCTTATCGCCAAAAATGATGTGACCGACTAGGACCGGCACCCGTATTCCGTCCTTGCGCAGGTATTCCTTCTCGTAACGGCTGCACGCGCCGCGCGCCTTCGCCTGCTCGATATGCTCGGTGTCGACATGGCGCCATTCAGGCGGCGTCACCTCGTCCCAGCGGATGGTGCCGGCTGCGAACTCGTCGCGTCCGTAGCCGATGATGCGCAGGTATTCGTCGTTGGCGTAGTCGATTCGTCCGTGCACGTCGCCGAACACGATGCCGATCAGGTCGGATTCCGCAAAGCGCCGCAGCTTGTCGTCCGTCGGCATCAGTTTGTTCTTGTCGCTGTATCCTGCTGCGCGCCCTTCGGCGAGGCTGGCTCCCTTAAGAAGCGACTGGTCGCCGGCGCGACCTTCTGCGTGGGCTGCCATCGAGAAAAGCCGATAAGCGGCGGCTGCGCCTAAAACGGCAGCCAGCACCGACATGGCTGTCGACGCCGCGGGTAGCATCAGGACCGAGACAGCCGAAGCCACAGCCGCAATCGCCGTGGCAAGTGCAAGCCACGCTGCGCTGCTTAAACCGCGATCCTTGCTGCCACTGTGAGAGGGGCGCCGTTGTGGGTCGGACGTCATTGAGATTGGCCTGCCGCGGCAAGCGGCATTGGGCGGGCTAAAAAGATGGCAAATCATACCAGCTTCAAGCCAGCGTCTGCCCCGTTTTGATTGCCATCAAGACAGTGTCACTGCGAGGCTATAGAAACTTGAATAGTCTCTTTAGCAGGCTCCGCAACCCCGCCTGTCACATATCGAGCGGCCAACTGGATAAAAAACGGCCCGCATGCCGTCAGACATGCGGGCCGAATCGACCGAGTGATCGGTTTATTGCCGATCAGGGTACGAGCGGAGCCAGTTGTTGTGCGAAGGGCCAGCCCTGCAACCTGTCGCTATTGATCTGCCAGTTGAACACGCCGCGTACCGCGGGGTGCTTGGCCTTGATCTGTTTCCAGGCATTGACTGCGGAAGTGATGTTCCAGTAGTTGGCCGCATTCGGATCGATACCGTAGCCGATCACCACATGATTGGCGCCGAGCAGGTTCACCCAGGTGTCGATATTCGGCAATGCCCAGGCCGGATCCGCAAGGTTGGGGCCGTCGTAATACTGGGGTGCGCAGTAGTCCAGCGCTCCTGCAGTGAGCATGTCCCGGCAGAATTTCTGATCCACCGTGTTCCACGGCGCGGGCGGCGCACTGATGATGAAGCCCGGATGCCGCCGCTTCAGCTCCTGGCTGGCCCAGATCATTTCAGCCGTGTCCGGCGTCTGTGAACCTTCGAACGTATTCCAGTCCAGGCCGTCGAAACCTCCCCATTGGGAGTAGAGAGCATCGATGCTGTTAACGAAGTTCGTGGTCACGGTGCGATTGGGGAAGGCCATGCCATGTCCGGCGCCGCCCACGGAGAGGATGATCTTCCTCTTCTGCGTGGTGCGCGCGTACTGGATATCCGCTCTCCAGTTTGTCCATGCGCCGTTCACGTCAGATGGCGGATCCCATTTGACGGCACCGGAAGTATCGCCTTCGCGGGCCGTCGCTGCGAACAGATAGATCAGGTTGTAGCGCGGTTCGATGTCCCTGATTCGAAGGGGTGATAGCACCCACCACGGGTAGTAGCCGCCTACGATTTTGGATGTCGTCGGTGTGGGGGTAGGAGTTGGGGTCGGTGTGGGGGTAGGTGTCGGAGTGGGAGTCGGGGTAGGCGTTGGAGTCGGTGTGGGAGTTGGAGTCGGAGTAGGTGTGGGAGTCGGTGTGGTGCCGCACTGGCTGGCAGCAATGCTGCTCCATGCTTCACCCCATGCCCAGCCTGCGCCCGGCTCATAAGCCGTCGATGTCGACGAGCACCATCCTGCTACCTTGCACTGATAGTAGCCGCCACGGTTCGTGACCTTTGCACCTTGTGCATAGGCTTTGCCCAGCACCCACTGCGGGCAGCTGCTCGGAGGA
>JAQSWC010000348.1 GCA_029266815.1 Paucimonas sp. | reverse complement strand
GGGGGAGGCTCTTGATCATGTTGGCGTTGGGCATAAGCGATTCTGAAATAGTGGAAATCAGGGTTGGGCAGCATCGAGGTCGGCGCGGGACCAGCCTCCGCCGGCCGCGCGATACAGCGCAATCCATCCGGACAGCCTTTCACGCTGCAGGGCCACCTCGGACAGTTCTGCCGCAAGACGCAGCCGGCGCGCATCTTCCAGTTCGACCAGGCTGGCGAGTCCACCTTGATAGCGCGCCTCGGTACCGACAAAAGACGCGCGGTAACCTTCGACGGAAGTGCGCGCATCATCGCTTCTGAGGCCCGTGCTGCGCAGATTGACCAGAGCTTCCTCCACCTCGCGCACGGCGCGGCGCGCCGTGGCACGGTAGTTCGCCACCGCTTCGTCATACCTGGCGTTGGCTGCATCGACATTCGCCGCACGGCGCCCGCCGTCGAACACCGGCAGGCTGACCGACAGTGGGCCAACCGACCACGTGTCCGAATCCGACGTCGTGCCTGCGGCGGTAAAGCGCGTGCGTCCTACAAAGCCGGACAATCCAATGCGCGGGAAACGTTGCGCCTGGGCGCTGCCGACGTCGCCGATGGCTGCCGCTACTTCCATTTCGGCGGTGAACACGTCAGGCCGCTGTGCAAGCAGCTTCGCTGGCAGAGTCTCGATGGCCACCGGTGCTGCCTGCGGCAGCCGGCCCGTACCGCCTTCAAGCCTGGTACGTAGCATGGGTTCAGGCACTGCGGTCAGCGCGGTTAATATCTTGACGGCGATGTCGCACTGGGCCTGCTGCTGTGTTGCCCTGGCGTTGCCTTCCGCAGCGCTGGCGCGCGCTAGCGCCGCCGTGGCGGGTGCGGTGAAGCCGGCCTTGGCACTCAACTCGGAAAGCCGCGCGGTTTCAGCACGCGAAGCGGCATCGGCTTTGGAAATCTCCAGCATCTTTTCGCAGGCGCGCAAACCGAAATACTGCTCTGCCACCTCCGCTGCAACCGATACCCGCGCCTCATGCCAGCCGGCACGTGCTCCTGCATGCCGCGCCCGCGCGCTACGCCAGGTATCGCGGCCCGCGCCGAAGACATCTATCTCCCACGCCATCTGCAGACCGCGCTGAACAGTCGTGTTCGTCGGCGTGATGGGCGGCTGGCCATTGCTGCGTGTGCCGTTGGCGGCAAGATCGAATGCAGGAAGAAGTCCGGCGCCTGCCGCGGTACGCACAGCACGTGCCTGTTCAATGCGGGAACGAGCGGAGGCAATGGTGGGGCTGACCTTCTGTGCCGCGTCGATCAACTCGACCAGTAGAGGATCATTCTGCTGTTGCCACCATTGCTTGAGGTTGGACACCGAACCGTCATGCGGCAAGGGCACATGCCATTGCTCAGGCGGCGGCGCATCCACCTCGCGAGGCGGCGAAAAAATCGAGCATGCGGAAAGAAACAGCGGCATGCAGGCGCATGCCAGGCGTCGTAAGCGAATCATTCTCCCTTTGCCTCGCATTGTCTTTCGGATTGAGTTGCGGATTGAGTTGCGGACTTACTTGCATTCCGATGCACCCCGATAAAGGGCTGCATTACCATCTCTAATTCCGGGAAGAAGACTCTGAGTCCGGCCCCGTTATTTAATAAAGAGTCATTAGTTTAATGGCTTAATGGAAACCGCGCAGGAAACGACGCTGAAATGAAAAACGGCCGTCTAACGGCCGTTTTTCAGGTGGATGAAAACCTATAGGTATTTAGTTCCGGATGATCCACTGCCGAGCCGGCATCAGGATAATTTCCTTACCGTTAGGCTGGCCTGCCGCTACACTGAATGCACTGATTCTCGCAGTGAACGGACCATTCGGCAGCGTGGTGGTATCGAGTTCAAGATAACCATACTGGTCGGCGGCACCGGTCAGGCCGAATCCAAACGTGCCATATCGCGGCGTGTAGCCGCTTGCTGGCAAGAGTTCCGCATTGGCGATACCGCTGCCGCGTATACCGAGACTGATCTTGCCGCTGATGATCTCGCCGTTCAGCGGTGCCACAGTAAGCGCGCCGGTAAATGCTGTGGTCGACCCGTTGCGGAAGTCCCAGCGGCGCGCCTGCATCGCAACCAGCTCGGTTGCATTCGGCTGTCCCGGAAAGGCACTGAAGGCACTGATTCTCACGTCACGTATGCCGTCCGGAAGGCTTCGAGTGTCGAAGTCTAGCCAGGCTACGGTACGGTCGGCTGAGACATTGAATACGCCGAGGCGCGGCGAATATCCCGTGGCCGGCAGAAGCTCGACGTTCGCCAGCCGGTTTCCTCTTACTTCGAGCCTTGTCGTTCCGCGCACAATCGCATTGTTGGCCGGAGCGACGCTTGCGGTTGCCGTGAATCCGCCCGTCAACGGCTGGGGATTGTTAATGGTCCAGGTCCGCGCAGGCATGGCCACCTTTTCCACCGCCCCGCTTTGCCCGGCGGGCTTGCTGAAGGCGCTGACACGAACGGTCAGTGCGCCGTTCGGCAGATTGCGTGTATCCAGATCCAGCCACGCGAACGCTTTGTCGGCACTGATGTTGAACGTTGCCACGCGCGGCGTATAGCCCGTAGCAGGCAGCAGTTCCACATTGCCCATTTCGAGTCCGTTCACCTCCAACCGGACCACACCGTTCAATACTGCACCGGCAGGAGGCGCCGCGCTGACTGATGCAGCGAACGGCGCCGACGGGTTGCCGGAACACTCGGGGCTTTCGCTGCAAGAGTTATAGACGCGTCCTTCGACGGTCGTCATTGTGGGAAGGAACTTGTTGCCGCCTTGGTCGGTGCTCTGACCGCCGCATGCGGCAAGGATGGCAAAACAGGACAATGCTGTAAAACGTTTCATATCGCGGGTGTTCATGCTCGTCTACCTGTGTGAGTTAAGGCGAAAAACTCGTCTGGACTGAAACAATAAGAATTGGCAGCGTGCGCACGCGCGAATTGTTACTTTGAACATG
>JAQSWC010000347.1 GCA_029266815.1 Paucimonas sp. | reverse complement strand
CCGCTCGAACCCTGTTCATCTTCTCCGTGTTCGGCATCATAGCGATGACGATCGGCATGCTGACCACGGGCAAGGTCGCGGTGTTCGCCTTCGTCAGTGGCGGCTTGGCCTGCTCGATCATGTGGCCCTGCATCTTCTCGCTGGCGGTAAGCGGCCTCGGCAAATACACCAGCCAGGGCTCTACCTTCCTGATCATGATGATTCTAGGTGGCGCGATCATCCCGCCATTCCAGGGATGGCTCGCTGACGTGTTTGGCATCCATCAGTCGTACGCCATCACGATTTTCCTGTTCGCCTACCTCGCCTTCTATGCAATCAAGGCAAGGCGTTCACTGAAGGAGCAGGGGATCGACTACGAGAGCGAGAAGGTCAACATCGCTTCCTGATGGTGCAGGCGGGTATACCGCCGCGAATCCAAATAAATAGAAAAAAGAAAAGGGCCAGGTCGGCCCTTTTCTTTTGGAGTAAAGGCGGATAAACCGTCTAAGTTCATCGCCTTTGCTCCTTTCATTCGGCTGTCCGGCTGGCTCGTCTGCGGCTTGCTCGGGTAGTTATCGCCCCCGCATTCCGGTATTCAAATCACCTTGTAAACGTACTTTTTCAAAAAAGTTGTCTAGGTGGCAATTTTAGCTGCTCGAGTATTAACAATCATGCAACGCGATCATGATAAAAATCATTTTTAGCTGATTTAAAGCGACGTTCTTATTCATTTTCAGCAAAAAAACCTACCCATTTTGTTTTGCGTGGTATAGATTTTCCACCACAAGAAAGCGCTTTCAAAAATAAAGGCGTACCTTCCTCATCCATTTCATACGGAGACAGACCATGCAAAAGAAAGTACTCAATTGCCTTATTTCCGCAATGCTCGGCAGCGGCCTTCTGGTCGCATGCGGCGGAACCACTGATACCCCTCAGAACAAGATGCTGCCGCAGACGGGCTGCGTGGGCTCTTCATGCTATGGCTACAACGTCGTCAGCAGTTCTTCGCTCCAGTTCTATGTGAACAGCGCGCCCTGGGCTGACCTTCACTACACGGTCAATGGCGGCGGCCAGATCAATGTACGCATGACCGCATCCGGCGGTAACAATACCTATACCGTCACCGGCTTGAGAGCCGGTGACGTGGTGCGCTATTTCTTCACCGTTGGTACAAGTTCAGGCGGCGCCAACGATACGGGTTGGTTGCAATACACCATGGGCGGCACCACACCGACCCCCACTCCCACGCCGACCGCAAGCTGCACCCTGCAGGCAGAAGCTTACTCGGCAGCGTACGACACCACGGCGGGCAACACCGGCGGACAGTACCGCACCGGTGACGTCGATATCGAAGCCACGTCCGATACCGGCGGCGGCTACAACGTCGGCTGGATTGCCAACGGCGAATGGCTGGCCCACAACAGCGTGACCTTCCCGACTACCGGCGCCTACACGCTCCAGTATCGTGTGGCTGCACCAGCTGCAGGCCACCGGCGGATGGCAGACCTGGACCACCGTCCAGCGCACCATCAACGTCAATGCCGGCACCTATAACCTGGGTACGTTCATTAGCACGGCAGGCTTCAATCTGAACTGGATCCGTATCAATGGCGCCAGCTGCGGTACTACCCCGACACCGACTCCCACGCCAACTCCTACACCGACCCCGACACCTACCCCGACTCCCACACCGACTGGCTGGACGCTGGTCTGGCAGGACGAGTTCAACGGCACGGCGCTGGACGGCACCAAGTGGAATATCGAGGTCAACGGCAATGGTGGCGGCAACAACGAGCTGCAGTACTACACTGCACGCCCCGAGAACGTCCGTGTCACCGGCGGCAACCTGGTGCTCGAAGCCCGCAAGGAAGCCTACATGGGCAAGCAGTACACCTCGGGCCGCATCACTACCCAGAACAAGCACAGCTGGCAATACGGCCGCATGGAAGCCCGCATGAAGCTGCCGTTCGGCAAGGGCACCTGGCCGGCATTCTGGATGCTCGGTAACAGCATCGCCACTGTCGGCTGGCCGTCCTCGGGTGAGATCGACATCATGGAGCATGTGAATAGCGAAAACTTCACCCATGGCACGATCCACTGGCAGGATCACAACAACACCTATGCCAACTATGGCGGCCCGTCCTTCAACTTCGACGTGACCCAGTTCCACAACTACGCGGTGGAGTGGGATTCATCGATGATCCGCTGGTATGTGGACGGTACCAAGTTCTGGGAAGCCAGCATTGCCGGCGGCGTCAATGGCACCTCCGAGTTCCACGCACCGTACTTCCTCTTGCTGAACTTTGCCGTCGGCGGCAACTGGCCAGGCAGCCCGGACGCGTCCACCGTCTTCCCGCAGCAGTTCCTGGTCGACTGGGTGCGCGTCTATCGCAAGTAAGCCCACGCAGCAAAGCCAGGAGCGAGCACATCCTCTCCTGGCCGGCACGATTCAAGGCGCTCCTCACGGAGCGCCTTTTTTATTTAAAGCAGCGCTACACGCCTGGAAAGTATGCAGGCCGATCAGTGCGCCATTTGCACATCCATTCCCATTTTCTTCAGCAACTGCGCAACGTTGCCGTCACCAATCAGGTGCAGCGCTCCCACGCCTACGAATAGGCTCTTGTGCTTTTTCATCAGCGCCGCAATTTTCCTGGCCATCAGCGGATTGCGTTTGCCGATCACTTCGCGCTGCGTGAACCGGGCAGTGAAGCTTTCGTCTTTCAGCATCTCATTCAGCAGCGCCGCCATCTTGCCGGCATCCGACATTGCCCAGGCATCGAACAACTCACGGACTTTCGCGATCGCTTCGCCGCTATCCAACTCTTCCAGGTTCTCAACCAGGTAGCGCTCCTGCTGCGAATCGGTCATGCTGCTGAACATCGCGAACTGCCCATCAGCGCTTTCAATTTCCACCACCGGCTTGCCTGCATTCTTCGCGGCTTCTAGCAGATAGACTTCCGTGCCGCGAATAGCGGAATAGCCTGCCCCCTCCAGTTCGCGCAACATCAGCAGATTGGTGACAAACCAAGGTTTCATGCCGGCGGCAAGCTCCCACGGAATACCCGCACGCTCAAGCGATGTCCGGAGCAACGCAACCGCCTTGGCAGATAGATGCTTGTCGATAGTGTCGCCCGGCGAATACAGGGCATGACGCGCGATCGCAGCCTGTACATCCACACCTCCAATATTGACTTCCACTGCCAGCGCGTCAGCGCCGGCGAGCTTGTCACGGATTCCGCCGTCAAGTGGATTCACCGATTCCATCCCCACATGAATGGTGCCGTACAGCCACGCCGTGTTACCTTGATGGCTTACGCGATACAGGATGCCGGGGCGCGGCGACGACGCGGAGGAAGCGGCGTTTACGTTCCCGGCATGTGACAGTGGCGCCAGCAATCCGAACAGGCACGCCGCAAGGCAAATAAATTTTTGACGCATCGAGATCTTCATCAGCATGTCTTCTTCATTGGTTTGGTTGTTCGATCTGGACAATACGCTGCACAACGCCTCGAGGGCGATATTCCCCGCGATTAACGTCAACATGAATGCCTATATCGCCAAGGTATTCCAGGGGCTGGGACATCCCTCGGATGCTGAAGCAGTAAACGCCGCGCGCATCAAGTATCTAAAGCACTACGGCGCCACGCTGCTCGGCATGGTAAAGCATCACCAAGTCAGCGAGGCAGAGTTCCTTCACGAAGCGCACCGGTTCGATGACCTTCTTTCGCTGATCCGCGCAGAACGCGGATTGGCAAAGCTGTTTCGCCGTCTTCCTGGCCGCAAGGTGCTGCTAACGAATGCGCCGCGCCGCTACGCGCATGAAGTAGTGCGCCACCTCGGCCTTCACCGCCATTTCGCCGAACATATTCCGATTGAATCCATGCGCGTGCACGGCCGCTTGCATCCCAAGCCCTCGCGCCGCCTGCTGCGCCGTCTGCTGGCGAAAGAACGCAAGCGCGCGCACCAGTGCATTCTCGTGGAAGACACGGCGCGCAACCTCAAGGCCGCCAAGGCGCTTGGCATGCGCACCGTATGGGTGACGCGCTATCTCGGCCAGGCTTCCGCGCTGCATAGAAAAAGCGAATATCTGCCCGACCGGCTCACACACCGTCCCTTTTACGTCGATGTCAAAGTAAAATCGGTAACGGAGGTAGCGCGCCGCCTGGCGCGACTAAAGGCGAAAAGGTAGAACAACATGGGCACGAGCAAACCCGGAGAGCGCAAGCTCCAGATACTCCAGACGCTGGCGGCGATGCTGGAAGATCCCAAAGGCGAGAAAGTCACCACGGCCGCGCTGGCAGCCAAGATCGAGGTATCCGAAGCCGCTCTCTATCGGCATTTCGCCAGCAAGGCGCAGATGTTCGAAGGCCTGATCGAATTCATCGAATCAAGTGTCTTCGGCCTGATCAACCAGATCACCGAGCAGCAAGAGAATGG
>JAQSWC010000346.1 GCA_029266815.1 Paucimonas sp. | reverse complement strand
GGACCGTGCCGCCTCCTGACGATATCAAGCCCGAAGAAGCCCGTGTGATCATCGCCGGTTTCGGTCGCGTTGGGCAGATCGTCGGACGCATGCTGTATGCATCCGGCTTCAAGGTCACGGTGCTGGACAATGATCCTGACCTTATTGAGACGCTGAGGCGTTTCGGTTTTCGCGTGTTTTACGGCGATGCCACGCGGCTGGATTTGTTGCATGCAGCAGGGGCGGACAAGGCGGACGTAATCATCAATGCTATCGACGACATGGAAAGCAATTTGAGGCTCGCGGAGGTAGTCAAAACGCACTTTCCGGCATTGCGCATGATCGCGCGTGCGCGCAACCTGACGCATTTGTTTGAATTGAGGGAACGCGGTATTGAGGTGATCGAGCGCGAGACCTTCGAATCGGCGCTGCTTATCGGACAGCGGGCCTTGCGGCAAATGGGATTCACTGAAGAGACTGCGGAACTGGCCAAGCATAAATTCCGCGAACACAATTTGGCCACGCTAGACGCGGTTTATCCGTATTACCAGGATGAATCGAAAGCAATCTCGATCGATCAGACTGCCAGAAACGAACTTGCCAAATCCTTCGAGGAAGACCGCATCCGGCTGAACAAGCCTGAATAGGTGGAGCTCCTTTCGCTGCCGAGCCTATTCCTGTCATTGCCCCACCGTTGATTTCAGCTTTCCATGCGGAAATACATGGAGTTGATTTTCCTCAATAAGCCTCCTCTTGGAAGCGCAGCTTTGATTATTTGGCGCGCCCGATAAGGAAAGCGCTTTCATAGATTTGCTGCGGTGTTTAGAATTGTCCGGCAAAGAAGCGGGCACTACGAGGCTCGTCAACGCTGGGTATTACCTACCAATACGAAAAGGAGACACACATGAAACGCACCATTATTCATGGCCTGATTGCAGGCCTATCACTGACCATGCTCGCCGGTTGCGGCGGTGGCTCAACAGATCAAGCAACATCCAAACAACTCCCTGATGGCGAAGCCTGTAATGCCGCTTGGATAGCCTCGACGGCGTATAACGGCGGTGCCAAGGTAAGCCGTTCTGGCCGTAACTACACGGCAGCGTACTGGACCCAGAATCAGGATCCGGTGACCAATAGCGGCCCGCAAGGCAGCGGTCAACCCTGGATTCCGGGTTATCTGTGCGGCACGACCCCCACACCTACTCCTACACCGACTCCTACGCCGACTCCTACGCCGACGCCAGCTCCTACGCCAACGAATGGCTGGACCTTGTGTGCCAATGAAACCCAGCAATGCTCTTTCAGCGGCACATTGATGGTGCGTTATGGCATTAATGGAAGTTATGTGATGAAGCCGATGACGAACGGCGCAGCCTGTAACAACACGACGTTCGGCGACCCCGCCCCCGGCGCTGCAAAGCACTGCGATATGGCGTCCGTCACCCAGGCATATGATTCTGTGTCGGATGCTCTGCAAAGCAGCACGCATGGAAAATTCTATTCCGCATCTGGCCCGTACTACATTCAGAATAACGGCGGCAACACCAACTTCAACTACTGGTGGAATGCCAATGGCCTGGACGCGCTGACCGATGCCTACCTGCGCACGCGCCAGGAAACCTACAAGACGCGGATGAAAAACCTGCTGCTGGGCATCAAAAGCAAGAACGGCGGTACGTACCTGAATTACTACTACGACGACATGGGCTGGCTCGCCATCGCCAGCCTGCGCGCCTATGAAAATACCGGGGACGCCGAATACCTGAGCGTAGCCAACACGCTGTGGGCCGACATGAAGACTGGCCAGCATCCCGAGCGCAGTGGGGCGCTGCAATGGAACAAGGGATCGCCCAACTCGTTCAACGCCATCCAGAACTCACTCGCTGCCTTGTTTGCTGCGCGTCTTTATCGCGTCAACGGAAATGCGCAGGACTTGCAGACCGCGAAAAATATCTACGCCTGGGTAAAAGCCAATCTTGTCGATCCGAATAGCGGCGCCGTATGGGACGGCTATGATGCGGGAACGAACACCACCAACAAGAGCTGGATTTTCTCCTACAACATCGGCGTTTTCATCGGTGCGGGGCTGGAGCTCTACAAAGACACCGGCGACCAGGCTTACATCAACGATGCGGTGAAATCCGCGGAGTATGCAATGAACAACCGCCTGACCAACGGTGTTTTCTTCACCAATGAAAATGGCGGCGGCGACGGCGGACTGTTCAAGGGCATCTTCATTCGCTATCTGGCGCTTCTCGCGAGGGAAGGTAATCTGCCCCAAGCCACACGCGACCGCTATGAGAACGCTATTCGTTCCAGCGCGCTGGGCATGTACAACAAGGGGCTCAACCAAAGCAGCCTGCTTGTCAATGCGGACTGGACTGCGCGTGCCGGGACGTCGACCGACTATTCCACCCAGCTCAGCGGCGTGATGCTGGCGGAGGCGGCCTCTACGCTCGAGCGATCCTATTTCTACAAGGACGTGACCTATGCTGGCTATCTCTCCGGGCTGGTGCCGGGTAGTTATACGCTGGCGCAACTGAATGCATGGGGCATCAGGAACGATGACGTTACTTCTCTTGCTGTACCGAAGGGTTACGTGGTTACGCTCTACGAGAACGACAACTTCGGCGGAGCAAGCATCAGGTATACGGCCAACAGCCCGTGGCTCGGCACCTGGAATGACAAGGTCTCCTCGTTACGCATATCGAGGTAAATATTCATCCTGGAAAAATGGCGTGCCGGTCTGCAAACCGGCACGCCATTTTTCATGCATTCGGGTGCACCTGCTTTATCGCAGCATGCCGCTCAGCCAGGCCTTCAACTGCTTCACCAGTTCCGGCGGTGGATTGCCCAGCACGCCGCGCTTGTGCTCGGGAATATGCTGTGCCGGCATTGAAGATGAAATGGTTGAACACCGCGCCCCACGCCGCTTTCAGCTCAGGCGATAAATCGTTCATGTTCAATGCGCAATGCATCAGCGAGGCGAACGGCGAGCCGGCAGCCGACTTCCACCAGTAGTTCACCAGGACATTGACCTTCTCGATCGACTCCACATGATGCCACCACACGGCGGGGATAAAGAGCGCGTCGCCGGGTTCGAGATCAGCGACATAAGCTGCGGCAAGCGCTTCCCGGAATTTCGGATAACGCTCGAAATCGGGGTTCTTCAATGACACCATGCTGATCGGTGAGCCGGTCGGATTGAAGTCGATGGGGCCGAGGTAAAGGTTCGGCGCCTGCTCCGGCGGAAAGAGGGTGAAGCGGCGTTTTCCTGTGACGACGCAGGCGATATTGTGCGATTCGTCGATATGCGCCGGCGTGATGATCGAGTTGCCAATCCAGATCCGCGGCATGACGGCTCCGCTGAGCAAGGGGAGCTGGTTCTCGATGGCGAACTTCGGCAGGCAGTAGGGAGTGAGTGCGCTTTGAGCCGCGATCGAGTCAGGCTGCGCAGCTTTCGCATAATTCAGTATCCGCTCCAATACTTTCGAAACAGGCATCCGCTCACGCGAGAAGTTAAAACCGCTCAGATCATCGCGATAGAAAATTCGGCCTTTTTCCGCAAATGGAACCGTGATCGCATCGACATCCGTGCCGTTGTCCAACGTGCGAAGATAATCACAAACCGCTTCCGGCGAGCGACCGGCCTGCTGTACGATGGGCCACTCCTTCACCAGGCCTCGAAGTATTGCGGGCTGGTACTGGGTGACGATCTCGTTTTCAAAAGTCGAAGCGTCAACATGGTGCCATTCAGGGATGACGCGCGATGTCTC
>JAQSWC010000345.1 GCA_029266815.1 Paucimonas sp. | reverse complement strand
GGAGAACAACATGGAATATCTGGCGTGCACGGTCATCTCCGGCATCGGTGCCACGGCAATCATGGATGGTTGGGGAATCGCCCGCAAACCACTGCTGGGCATTTCCTCGCCAGACTACGGCATGGTTGGCCGATGGCTCGGCCATATGGCACAGGGACGCTTTCGCCATGCGTCCATTGCGGCATCGCCGCCTGTGAATGGGGAAAGACTGATCGGATGGAGCGCCCATTATGCGATCGGCATCGTCTTCGCCGGCCTGCTGATCGGAATCTGCGGCATCGAGTGGATTCAGCATCCAACGCCCGGCCCTGCCTTGGCAGTCGGTATCGGTACGGTGGCAGCCCCCTTCTTTCTGATGCAGCCGGGCATGGGGCTCGGCATTGCCGCTTCGCGCTCATCGCACCCAAACAAGGCGCGGATTCACAGCCTCATCACGCATGCGGTTTTCGGCCTCGGCCTGTATGCAGCCGGCTGGGGAGCCCATTTCCTGTGCCTGTCATGAAGCCTGGCTCGTGCAACACCCGCCATCCAGATTTGCAACCTCATCAAGGAGAATGAAATGCAATTACCCGCCATACCCGCCCGCTTTGCTCCGCTTCTTTTCAGCGCCCTGCTCTCGGCCATCATGGTCTGCATCGTCTCGGCCTTCGTGCTCGCTGTATCGCAGGGAATCCATTCCGGCTTCGCTGCGCAATGGTTCAAGAGCTGCATCACGACATGGCCTGTCGCTTTTCCGACTGTAGCGATCGTTGCTCCGTGGGTGAGGCGAATCGTCGGCCGCGTCACGGCCTGATGCAAACGCACCCGGCTGATCCGCAGGCGGCGCTTGGGATTTATTTTTCCGCGATAACAGGCAAAGGCAAGCCTTCCGCACGCGCCAGACGCTCCATCGCGGTTTCCAGGATGGAGCGGGCACGGCCTGCAGCCTGCTCCAGCTCCTGATGAAGCTGGGCATCGTCCTCATTGCGGGACGCGCACTGCGCGCTGTAACGCTCGAAGCTGCCCACCATCATCAGCAGATCGGCCAGATGGCGCGGGCATTCGCATACGAGCCGATTGCCGGCGGCTGAAATAGTGGAAAGCAGCTCTTCGTCGAAGCAGATCTTCGGCACATCCGCACGCTCCGGCGGCGGCAGTCTTTCTCCTGCCAGGGCCGATCGGCACAACAACGCCAGCTCACCCACCTCGGCGGGCACGCGCGCCACCAGGCATCCTTGCGCGCGCAAGGCCCGGATGGTCGCACTGGCGCAGAAGCGGTACAGAACGACGACCGCCGCTGCTCCGCACGCTTCACGCGCTGCCACGATCATCGGCAGCGCGCTCGTGTCGAGTTCTGAGAGCTCCACCAGCAGTACTTCCACATCCGCATCCTGCACCGGCGCTAGTACCTGTTCGAGTCTGGACCGGCTCCACTGGACTGCCATATCCAGACTCTCGCGCCCGCCTGCCGCAATTCGCCTGTTCAGGTTGTCCCCCACCACTCCCACTCGCAGCGGACCGGCAGCCTCGCCCTCGTCCGGACGTGTGCCGGTCATTTCCTGCAACTGATCCATGTGCAGTTTCGCAAGTATGCCGATCGCATGACCCTGATCCACCAGTTGCTTCAGCAGACGAAGCCGCCGCACCTGCTCGGGCGAATAGAGACGTTGCCCGCTGGTGGAGCGTGCCGCGCCCGAAAGCTCGTAGCGCCGTTCCCATACGCGCAGCGTTTCTGCGGAGAGCCCCGCCAGCCGTGCCGCAACGCCACTTTTATACATGCCCCGGTCGTCATCCGGCGCCGGACTCGCTTGCTTGATATCGGAAGGCTTTTTCATATTTGACCCGTTTTTGAACCGTTAATTCAGGCATTATAACGGTTCATTACATGGACATAAAGGCGTTTAAAGCATAAATTAACGACACACCCGGTTCAAATTACTGGCTCTGTTAAACGGTTTCCCGATCCGCCGCATCGTGCGTCGGCTCATTTCATCAAGCACAGGAGATAGCAATGAAACGTATTCTGATTGGAGCATCACTTGCAATGGCCTTCGGCGCTACTCAGGCCGCAGATATCGTCGACACCGCCAAGTCGGCAGGCTCGTTCAATACCCTGGTTGCCGCGGTTCAGGCAGCCGGCCTGGTAGACACACTGAAAGGTCCCGGTCCTTTCACCGTGTTCGCGCCTACCGATGAAGCTTTCGCGAAGATCCCCAAAGAGAAGCTCGATGCACTGCTGAAGGACAAGGCAGCGCTGACGAAGGTAGTTACCTACCATGTCGTGCCGGGCAAGGTGATGGCGGCCGACGTGAAGGCGGGCTCCGTCAAGACGGTTGAAGGCAGCGCACTGAAAGTCAGCGTAAAAGGCGGAAAAGTCAGCGTGGACAAAGCCAACGTCGTGAAGACCGATGTTGCCGCGGACAACGGCGTCATTCACGTCATCGATTCGGTAGTCATGCCCAAGTAAGCACTGGCAAAAGTAAAAAAGCCCTTCCGGAGAAGGGCTCTTTTTCGTGACGCAGGCGCTCCATCACCGGAACAGCCTGCAGCAATCACGCGGTCTTGTTGCGTTTGAAAAGGCTCTGCAAAGCAGTAACAACCAGCAATACCACGCCACCCGCGATGACACCGGCAACCAGGTCGATCAAGGTCGGAGTCACTGCCTCCAGCAGCCCGCCGATCACGGGGACGGTACCGGCAGCCACGGCAGCGGCGTGAACCATGTCGGCCAGCGCATGCACGCCGTGCAGGAGAATGCTGCCGCCCACCATGAACATCGCCGCAGTGCCCACTATCGCCAGCGTCTTCATCAGCTTGGGAGCGAGCAGCAACAGCAGCTTGCCGAGACCCTGAGCTGCGCCGCTGGCCTTTTTGCTGAGATACAAACCGGCGTCGTCGAGCTTCACAATGCCGGCCACCAGGCCGTACACGCCCACCGTCATCAACAGCGCGATCGCAACCAGCACGGCGGCCTTCTGCGCAAAAGGAACATGTGCCACGG
>JAQSWC010000344.1 GCA_029266815.1 Paucimonas sp. | reverse complement strand
CTTGAGGTTTTTCAAGCCCAGAGCCTAGATTTAAAACAATGTCGATTCTTGACACCAGGAATCACCGATGTTACCTTTATGAAAGCGCTTTCAAATAAAAACTACATACTAAAACAGTAGCGGCGGGCTAAAGTATCTTCTTTCTGTTCAACAGCCATGCCGTGGAGACCGTCAATGCGGGTAAGGATGATGAAGAGTGTGGGCCGTCGGGCCGTGTTGGGACTCGGATTTTGCCTTCTGATTCAGAACCTCGCGTTGGCTCAGTCGGATCAGGTCGACCGCAAGGTATTGACGGTGGCCGCCTATCCGTCGGTCGATGCCATCATCAAGGCAGCGCTTCCGACTTGGCAGAAGTTGCATCCGGATGTCGATGTCAGGATCGTCAGCCGCCAGTATTACGACCATCACACGGCAATGACGACAGCCTTATCCACCTCCAGCAACCTGCCCGACGTCATGGCGCTCGAAGTCGACTTCGTAGGTCGCTTCGCGCAAGGCCGCGGGCTTGAGGATCTGTCGCGTCCACCTTTTAATGTCCTCCAACATCAGTCGAAGTTTGTTCAATACGCCTATCAGCAAACGGTCAACCGGCGCGGCGAGGTAATAGCGGTCCCTACCGACATTGGCCCCGGAACCATGCTGTACCGCGCCGATCTTTTGAAAAAAGCCGGGCTTACCGAGGCAGAGTTGACCAAATCCTGGGACTCTTATGTGGCGACAGGAGTAAAGATCAAGGCCACCACAGGTGCCTATCTGCTTGCGCATGCGCGGGACATGAAAGACATCGTCATTCGCACCGGTCTTCAGCCGGGTGAGGGTTTGTACTTCGATAACCGTTCCAAGGCCTTGGCTACATCGCCACGATTCCGGCGCGCATTTGAATTGGCAAAGGAAGTCAGGGAAAAGGAGTTGGATGCCCGAGTCAACAAGTGGTCCAGTGACTGGATCGAGGGCTTCAAGCGCGGCACCATCGCTACCCAGATGATCGGCGCATGGCTGGCTGGCCACCTTAATAACTGGATGGCTCCGAACACCCGTGGCTTGTGGCGCGCAGCGCAATTGCCTGAAGGCGCTTACGCTGCCTACGGCGGTACCTTTTACGCCATTCCCCGCGGTTCAGACCCCGAAAACAAGACGATTGCGTGGGAATTCATCAAGCTGATGACGCTAGACCGGACCATGCAATTGAATGCATTCAAGTCGCAGGATTCATTTCCGGCACTAAAAGAAACCTACGACGATCCGTTTTTCGAGCAGCCGATTCCTTTTCTCGGTGGTCAGCCGGGACGTGCCTGGTGGCGCGATGCTACGCGTCACATCACAGCAGCAATCGTGCACAAGCAGGATGCCTTCGCGGAAGAGGTCATCGATACCGAACTCGACAAGGTGCTCGATTACGGCAAGGACATCGATAGCGCGCTGGCTGATGCGCAGCGTCTCCTGCAGCAAAGAGCAAACCGATGAGGCAGGGATTCTGAAAAAATGAAGCTGCATTCTATCCTGCGCTTATCGCCCGCACAGATGCCTTACGTGCTGCTCAGCCCATTCATCATTCTGTTCTTTGTGTTCGGCCTGTTTCCGCTCCTCTTTTCACTGTTTCTCGCGTTTCAATCATGGGAGCCGACGAGCGGGGTGAACGCAATGGAATATGTCGGCTGGAGCAATTTTGCCTTCGCACTTCGCGACGACTGGTTTTGGAAGTCGCTGAAGAATACGGTATGGATGGCCCTGGTTGCCGGCATTCCTCAGCACTTGGTTGCCATCCCGCTTGCATGCTTCATTCATGCTTCGTTCAGACGCTTGCGCAACGCTGTGGTCGGCGCTTACTTCATGCCGTACATCACTTCATCGGTAGCAATTGCCATTCTCTTCAGCGCGTTCTTTTCGACCGACTACGGCCTCATCAATCTCGGCATGAAGGTACTGAGCGAGTTGCCGTTGATCGGCCGGCTGATGCCCGACCAGCCAGTCGACTGGCTCAGCTATCCCGATGCCATCAAGCCCGCTATCTCCATTATTGTTTTCTGGAGATACGTGGGTTTCAACCTTGTCCTCTACTTGGCGGCCTTGCAGACGATTCCCCCAGATCTCTACGAGGCCGCCAAGATGGATGGCGCCGGACGCCTTCAGCAGTTCCGGTACATCACCTTGCCCAGCCTGAAGCCGATGATCTATTTCGGCGTCACGCTCAGCGTCATCGGCGGCCTGCAATTGTTCGAGGAACCGATGGTTCTCCTCATTGGCGGGCGCGGCGGCCCGGACCAGGCCGGCATGACCACGGCGATGTACCTGTATCGCATGGCATTCGACTTCAACGATTTCGGCGCAGCCAGCGCGATGTCGTGGCTGATGCTGATACTGGTGGGTGTGGTGACCTGGGGCATCAACCGCGCATTCCGTGAACGCAGAATTTCAAGGGTCTGAGGACGAGCAATGAAAAACGAACGTCTGGCACCCTGGGCCGCATACTGCATCGTCGGAGTCGGTATGCTGATCATGCTGGCCCCTTTCTATTTCATGTTCGTGTTCGCCACCCACTCACGCACGGAGATTTTCGATCTGCCGCCGCCCATGTGGTTCGGCAACGATTTCCTCACTAACCTCGAAATACTCACTGAGAAAATCCCGTTCTGGCGAAATCTCGGTCTCAGCCTCTATGCAGCGCTGATGTCGACCGCACTGACGCTACTGTTTTGCTCGATGGGCGGCTATGCCTTCGCCATGTTCGAGTTCCGCTATAAAAAGGTACTGTTTGCGTTGGTGATGAGCACCATGCTGATGCCATCCTTCATGAACATCATTCCTACTTTCATGATCATGGATCTGCTCGGCTGGATCGACCAGCCGCGCGCGCTTTATATTCCGGGAGCCGCCAGCGCCTTCGGTATTTTCATGATGCGTCAGTTCGTTGCGTCAGCCATTCCTCGCGAGCTGATCGAAGCCGCGCGCATGGATGGTTGCAGCGAACTGGGTATTTACTGGCGCATCGTTCTGCCCCTGCTG
>JAQSWC010000343.1 GCA_029266815.1 Paucimonas sp. | reverse complement strand
GACAAAAGACTGGTCGATTTTCAACTGATCCAGCGGTAGTCGTTTCAAATACGCGAGAGACGAGTACCCGGTACCGAAGTCATCGAGTGAAAAAGACACACCGAGGCACTTCAGCTCATCCATCTTGATAACCGTCCTCTCAAGGTCCTCGATGAGCAGGCTTTCCGTCAGTTCGAGTTTGAGCTTGGTTGGATCGGCATGGTTGCGCTCTAATGCCTTGGTGACCTGCCGAACGAAATCGTGCCGTCTGAACTGGCGCACGCTGACATTGATTGCGATGCTGATGTGGGCGAACTGCGGATTTTCTCGCCATTTGGCAAGCTGCGCGCAAGCTGCATCGAGAACCCATTCGCCGAGCAGCAGGATCTGTCCAGTGTCTTCCGCCAGCGGGATGAATTGCGAAGGCGCGACGATTCCACGTGTCGAGTGCCGCCAACGGAGCAGCGCTTCGGTGCCCGTCAAGCGGCCGTCCACGTCCGTTTGCGGTTGATAATACAGACTGAACGAACTTTGGCGGAGGCCATCCCGGATATCAGCTTCGAGCGCGACACGTGCGTTGATGACTTCCTGCATCTTGGGATCGAAAAACCGGATAGCGTTGCGGCCCGCGCCTTTGGCCTGATACAGGGCCAAATCCGCACGCTTGAGCAGCTCTTCTACAGAATTCATGCCGTCCGAAAAGAGAGCCACTCCGACACTTGCCGTGCAGTGGTGTGCCACGCTATCCAGTTGAAAAGCTTCGCCGAAACTGGCAAGCACTTTTTCTGCAACCGCCTCGGCGATGCGGGCCGCTTCGACATTTTGCCTGCCCAGGCCGTAGAGAACGATCACGAATTCGTCCCCGCCAAGTCGCGCGACGGTATTCGCCCTCCTTGTGCATAACTTGAGTCGGCCGGCGACCTGGCGAAGGAGGAGATCCCCCTTGTCGTGCCCAGCCGAATCGTTCAGGGACTTGAAGTTGTCCAGGTCGATGAAAAGGACGGCACCAATATCCCCGCTTCGCTGGTTGTCGTAAAGCAAGCGATCAAGATGGTTATAAAGCTGCCTTCGGTTCGGCAAGCCGGTCAAGGAATCAAAAAAAGCCAGTTTTTCAATTTCACGCTCATCCGACTTGCGCTGTGAAATGTCGGAATTGATCGTGAAAATCGACTGTGGACGGTTTTCATCATCTCTCACAAGACTCCAGTGCGCTTCAATCGGAACCTCGGTCCCGTCTTTTCGCCGGTATGCGAGTTCTCCGCTCCATTCGCCGTCATTCAGCACTGCAATGGTCGCTTTTTCGTTTTCTATCCTGTCAGCCTTCAACAGGTCGCCCTTTATTTTTCCGATCGCGTCGTCGGCACTCCAGCCGTACAGCCGCTCCGCGCCTTTATTCCAGAACTGAATGCGATGCTCTGTATCACATACGATGATCGCATCCTGCGCCTTGTCCAGTAACGATGCCTGATCCCGGATCCGCGAGTCGGACTCGAACCGCTCTAGCTCCGCAGAGGCGCGGGATGCAAAAATCTGCAGCATGGACTGTATAAAGCCGGGATTTTCCAGTGGCTCGCGGAAGAGTACGTACAGCAGCCCTACCTTTCGCCCCTTCGAATCATCGAGCCGAGCACCGACATACGCTTCGGCACCGAAGCCAGCCATGCGCGCGGACATGGGAAACAGTTGGCTTGCCGCCCGCGGAACGGCGCATGTTTGCTCATCCTGAAGTAGTTCGCAAGGCGTTCCGCTCAAGTGGTATTCGAAATTATCGATCTTCATGCCATCGACTACGGCGCCCAGTGTCCGCACAATGCCGTAGTTTCCAGGTACCAGCCTGGCAACAAATCCTCCCTGTGCTCCAACGGCATCAGCCATGCTGCGGGCAAGATGTTCGAAAAACTCCACTCCTGAGGTTGCCGAAACGCCTGAAGAGACCGTCAGTACCGCAGCCTCGATCCGTTGCCTTTCGTCACGCGTGCGCAGAGCCTTGATGCCAAACGCAAGGTTGTTTGCCAAGTCTTGAAGTAACCGCAATTCCTCCTCATTTAAGGTCAATGCCCCAGCTGAATACAGTGCGAGCAATCCAAACGTACGGTCGCTTGCAATGAGAGGAAGCGAAATGAATCCGCCGAATTCGCAGCGTTTCGCCGGTTCGGACCATGCTTTAAGAACCGGATCCTTGTGTATATCCCGGCATATCACCGGCTTTCCGGTCCGGATGCTCTCCCCTCCAGGCCCTTTACCGCGTGGGTCGTCCTCCGACCAGCTTATGTCTATTTCATTGATGTATTGTTTGCTGTAAGAGGTGCCCGCGCTGGCCTGGGGCACAATCGATCGTCTTTCGTCGTTCTCGGCGTATCCCACCCACGCCATGCTGTAGCCGCCGAGTTCTACTGCGATATTGCATATCTCATCCAGCAACGCACTTTCATCGGTAGCATGTACGAGCGCCTTGTTGCATCGGCTAAGTACTGTGAGTGCACGATTTAGGCGTGCGAGGTTTTCTTCGGATTCCTTTTGCGAGGTCAGATCGTTCATT
This sequence comes from Paucimonas sp., assembly GCA_029266815.1. GTDB lineage: Bacteria > Pseudomonadota > Gammaproteobacteria > Burkholderiales > Burkholderiaceae_D > JAQSWC01. The sequence goes on along the minus strand of JAQSWC010000343.1, from coordinate 513 downwards.
CCGCCTACCATCCGGACACCCCTACCCTCCTTGTTGCGAATGATCACTCCACGGTCAATGACGCGCGCGTATTGCCCATTCTTGCGTTGGTACCGGTACTCGCCAGACCAGCTCTCAGCCGTTCCGGCGATAGCCGCGTGTACCCCGCTAAGCACTCGAGCTTTATCGTCCGGATGAATATAGTTTGACCAGGTTGCGGAAGTCGTGTCGGTATTCCTCTCTCGAATGCCGAACAATGCCTCATAACCCTCGTTCCACCAAATCTGGTCTGTTTCCAGGTCCCAATCCCAGATTGCAATGGACGTGGCCTCTGCAATGCATTCATAGCGTTTCCGAATATCCCGGTTCTCAGCATTTACATCTTCGACGGCTTTCAGTGTCGCCGCCAGTTGTTCGGCGAGTGAACGCGTCTGTTCTTCCAGTATTTTCCGGTCGTGAATATCCGTTGCAGTGCCGTACCATTTCGTGCAATTTCCGCTGCGGTCGCGTATCGGCGAGGCAAGGACCAGGTGC
>JAQSWC010000342.1 GCA_029266815.1 Paucimonas sp. | reverse complement strand
CCCTCGCTTATTTTTCTCTGCGTAACGTTCGGCCTCGCCGGACTCTATTTCTGGATCATCCCCAATGCAACGCAACGCCGCCTGCGTGCCATGTCCGAACCGAAGAATGAATCAGCGTGGGTGGAAACCATGGCCGGCGTGGTAGCGCCGTTCGCAAAACTATCGACACCGGACGGCGCATGGGAAGACTCGCCGACCCGGCTCAAATTCCTGACTGCCGGCATACGACACGAGCAGGCGCGTCTGGTCTATTTCGGTCTGAAGACCGTGCTGCCGGTCGCGTTCGCCGGCCTTGCCTTTTTTCTGCTGCGTTCGTTCAGCGAGATAACCGGCATGAAAATGATCCTGGTCCTGATGGTGGCCGCATTGTTCGGCTGCTATCTGCCGAACGCTTTCCTACACTGGCGCATCAGGGCACGCCGGCGTCAGATCTTCGACAACTTTCCCGATGCTGCTGACCTGATGCTGGTATGCATGGAGGCGGGACTCGGCCTGGATGCCGGGCTCACCCGGGTTGCCGAGGAAATCCGCATGAAAAGTCCTGCGTTGGCGGAAGAGTTGCATCTCACCAACCTGGAAATGCGCGCCGGTGGAACGCGCGAAACGTCACTGCGCCATCTTGCCCGGCGCACCGGCGTGGAAGAGATCAGCACATTCGCTGCCATGCTGACGCAGGCTGACAAATTTGGTACCAGCATCGGTGAATCGATGCGCGTGTTTTCGGAAGACCTGCGTCACAAGCGGCAGACACGCGCGGAAGAATTGGCGGCCAAGGTGCCGACGAAAATGCTGTTTCCTCTGGTCGTGTGCATCTTCCCCTCAATCATCATGGTGATCATGGGCCCGGCGGCGATCCGTATCATCCGTACACTGCTGCCGATGATTAACCACGGCGGTTGAACGCTTCTTCTGTCTTCAAGGGCTTTCCGTGCCGGCGCGACAACTCCGCTTTTCCCGGAGCGGCATCGGATGCCCTGCGCCTGGCGGGACGCTGCGGTTCCGGTTCGCCTCCCAGGCCATGTTTGATCGCGTATATATATAGCTCCAGCCGGTTCGTGACGCCCAGTTTTTCGTAGATCGATGTCAGGTGATTGCGCAAGGTATGTTCCGAGATAAAAAGCCGCTGTGCGATCAGTTTGTTGGGCGCGCCGCTTTCACGCACGATGGTTTCAATGATCGTGCGCTCGCGCGCGGTAAGCATGGATGTCTTGAGCATGGCCGGATCGGCGGGCATGGGTGATGCGGGCTTCATGATGTTGCCGAACACGCGCCCCAGCATCTGCTGGTCGATCCACAGCTCGCCGCGATGCACTTTCTCGATCGCTTTCAGGACTTGAACAGCCGGCGCTTCCTTGTGCACGATGCCGCGCGCGCCGCGAAGCATCGCGGCATCCAATACCGATTGACGTCGCTCAGCGCTGAGGATCAGGATGCGCGCCTGAGTTACCGCCGTCAGCGATGGCAGCAGCTCAGTTGCGCACATGCCGTTGAGATTAAGGTCGAGCAGAATAACGTCCGGCTGCGCTACCGCCTTTTCAAGCGCCTCGTGGCCGTTGCAGGCGGTCGCCGCAACCTCCATCCGTGGCCACTCGCTTTCTATCAGTCTTTGCAATCCCCAAAGCATGGTCTGATGGTCATCGACCAGCATGACCCGTATCGGCGCGGCTGTAGTTGTCATGGCTCCTCTGTCAGATCGGTATAGCGACTTGCACGATGGTGGCGCTTCCCGGCTGGTACCGGATGCTGGCGTTGCCGCCGAGCGCCCTTGCCCGCTCCAAGATGGAATGAGGAATGAAATCCGCGGGCTGCGCCCCGGTGCATTCGTTTTCAATATGAACGGCAAGCAGGCCGTCGGCAGCACGAATGTCGACAGCGCCCCGCCGCGCATTGGTGTGCTTGCAGATGTTGCTGAGGCCTTCACGAACAATTTGCAGCACTTCCACACCCAGCCGGTCGCTGATGCCAAGGCTGGCGTCGGTGCGCAAGGTGATGTCGATGCCGTAGAAATCCCGGATCCGCTCTATATGCCTCTGCAGGGCAGGGAGGTAACCGCCGTCACTGCTCGGCAGTGCCGCTCGGAACGTGCGGGCATAGTGGCGCAGATCGTCTATCACCTGCGTGGCCATTGCAGCCAGCCTGTTCAGATCCATCCTCAGCGGATTGTCCGGCGCCGCCTTGTTGCAGAGCGCGCTCAAGGCCAGTTTCAGGCCGATATACGGCTGGATGGCGGTGTCATGCAAGTCCCATGCGATACGGTGACGTTCCCTTAACGCGGCATCCGATGCCATTCGGTCGAGCACCTCGATATTTTCGATCGTCGGAAAAACCTGCGCCGCCACCTGGGCGAGGAACAGGACGTCGCCCTTGCCGAAGGTTCGTTCACGTGAAAAGAGATAAAGTCGTCCTCCGCCTTTTTTCATCGATACCGGAACGGCAATGAATGTTGTGGCATCGAGCAATTCGGCAAGACGGTTGCTTGATGTAGTTTCACACCGCTCCCATCGGTTGGTGCGCGAGCGATAAACATGGCATCGAGCCGGCAGCGTGGCGGCGCTCCAGGACGGTCGCGAATAGACCACCATGTCACTGCCCTCAAATATCATGAGCGGCCGGGCCGCATCTCCGGCGATGTTTTCCCTGGTGATCACGGCTTTCGGTCCGCCGGCCCTGACCGAGCGCAGCGAATAATCGGTCGAGTCTCCCTCTTGAGTGATAAGAATGCACTCGCCCGGCCCGAAATAACCCTGAATGCGCCCAAGCACCATGGCAAGCGTCTGATCCACGCCGAAACGCGGATTCGACAAGCGTGTCACGTCATGCAACAGGGCCAGCCGGAGTTTCGATATGACTTTCAATTCTCCCCATTGGGCGCTCATATAGCCCAGCGTAAGCAGGAAAGCGGAGCGCAACGCTATCCGCGGCAGATCGGCGGAAGTGGCCAGCATCAGTTCGTGCACAAGGAAGATCCCGGCCGAAGCGGCTGTGATTCGCATGCCTTCCGTGAAACCCCAGCGGAACGATGACGTAAGGACTGCAAAGAAA
>JAQSWC010000341.1 GCA_029266815.1 Paucimonas sp. | reverse complement strand
ACATTGCCGCCCAGACGGGCAACTGCTACCGCCGCATTTGCCGCTGTTCCGCCACCGACTTCAAAATAGCCGGTAGAGCGATATTTTCCGCCCACAGTGGGGAAGTCGTTCAGTGGCCACACTTTATCCAGTGTCGTGTTGCCAAGGCAAATGATGCGAGTGGTCATTGCAGTCTCGAGGAAATCTGAGCAAAGTAACTATCTTACACGCAACGCTGGCTGGCAAACAACTTTCATTGATGGAACTCAATCCATTCGTCGTACGTTTTAGCTAGAGCAGTAACCGAAGGTAATTACGTCTGCGCCGTTGGAAGCATGATGCTTGAAAATGTCTTGAAAATCAGCGAAGTTGCGCGGTCCATTGAGCTATTCGTACCAAATGTAAAAAATTGCATAGTTTCCGGAGTGAAAGTGAAAAAACGCTACAGACACGCCCTGTAATTTTCTTTCATTTTTCTTCGCGTGATAGACGCGTCTGCACTTGTCGGAGATAGATAAAAAGTCCGATCGCCACTAGTCCTAAGCTGATGCTGTTTCCTAACCAGAAGCCTGCCGCACCAAGTGCCTTGCCTTTCAGCAGCCCCCAGCTATCAAAACCGAGAATAAATCCGCCGCCAAGGCCGACTCCCCACAATGCGACTGCATAGATCAAGGTCGGCACGACGACCACCTTGTAAGCGCGCAGTACGAAAGCTGTCGTCACCTGAATGGAATCGAACAGTTGGTAGAAACTGATGAAGGCAAAAAGCGGCATGGCTGCGGCAATCACGCTTTCTTCCGGTGTATAGGCACGGATAATTGCGCTGCGGCTGAACCAGATCACCATACCGAGCAGCACCGACACGACGGCGGCCAGGCGTATGCCGCTGTCCCCTATCCGTTGTGCTTCATCGAAGCGACGCGCTCCGACCGCGTGCGCAACCAGCGTCCCGGTTGCGCTGGCGATTGCGAGCGGCACCATGTAGAGCATGGTGCCAAAATTGGCTGTGATCTGATGCCCTCCGACGACGATCTCGCCAAGCCGCGCGATGAAGAGCGCCATAAAGGTGAAGGCGGTCACTTCGATCAGGTAACCCATGCCCATCGGTATGCCCAGTTTGAGCAATGCACATTGTGCTTTCCAGTCGGGGGCAGGGAAGCTCCCTTCGAAGATCCGAAACTTTTCATAATAGGAGCCGTGTCTCAGCAGCAGCCAGCCGATGGCGAATGTCATCCATGACACCACCGACGTTGCGACTGCCGCGCCGGGGCCGCCCAGTGCGGGTAGGCCAAGCCCGCCGTAAATGAACAGGACGTTTGCGGGTACCTTCAACGCCAGCATGACGACCTGTATCGCCATGACGTTTTTGGGTCTGGCCAATGCATGATTTAACGATGAATAGATGCGAAAGCCGAGCGTGGCAGGGAGCGCAGGCGCCAGCCAACGCAGATACAGCGACGACTTCTCGTGAAGCTCGGACGGCGCGTGAGCCAAGGCAAGCAAGGGCTGCGGAAAACTTAGCAAGGCGCCGCCAGCGATTGAAAGGAATATTGCCAGCCACACGCCCTGTTTCACTTCGGCGCCAATTGCCGCATAGTCGCGTGCGCCATTAAGCTGGCTAATTGCCGGAGAGAGGGCCTGCAGGACACCGCTGGCACCGACAAAAACGCTGATATAGATGGAAGAGCCCAATGCGAGCGCCGCCAGATCATTGGCGGAAACCCGGGAGGTCATGGCGGTATCAAGCACACCGTTGCAGATGACGGCAAGCTGGCCGAGGAGGATCGGCCAGGCGAGCATCGCAATCCGCGCGGCGGGATGGGCGGTTTTTTCGAATGACATGGAATCACGAGCGCGCCGGTTGCCGGCACGTTGTATCAGGACGTACTGTTTAGTCGGCGGTAGAGGCGGTAGCGTTCATGCCGATCGGAAGGTCGGTGCCCTTCCCATACGAGCCGCCATGTCGAGCCATTCCTCTCGATAAGTTTCGGCTTGCGCTTGTTGCGGTTGTTGGTTTGCTCCAGGAAGTACTCGCAGGCCCGTTCATTGAAACCCGAAAAACGGATATTGCCGAAATAGGCGAAGGAAGCGCGTTGTGCAGGGCCGACGGCAGCTTCCACGCAGCCGTGTTGTTGACTGACCTGCGTGCTCAATTCGCGTGCCACGCCGGCGTAGCTCTTGCCGTAGTTGATCCAGGGCAGCCACAGTGTCATCAGCAGCAGCCAGCACAAAATAACGCCGCCCGAGGAAAGCACCACGGCCCGCCACAGCACGGAAGGGCGACGCGAGATGCGCCACCTCACCACCATGATCCAGCCGATGGTGGCAGCCGCGGCGACCACGAAAGCGATCCAGTTGAACTCCGGTTTGAAACCGGGAGCCAGCTTGAACGCATTCTTCGCCAGTTGCGCGGGCCACCCGCTCTGCTTCGCAATCCAGCCCATCCAGATGAAGGCCGCGCAGGTGGTGAGCGTCATGACGGAAAACCAGTCCACTGCATTGATGGCACCGCGCTTCATTGTCGGCAGGCCGAATGCGGCCAGGATGGCGAGGGGCGGCAGCATGGGTAACAGCATGCCCTGATCGACTGCCGGGTTCAGGATGGCCGCCACGATCAGTCCGACCAGCATGGCCAAGGGAAGCACAATATGCAATGACACACCCTGGCGTCGCCACGCGAAGACTGCCCATCCGGCAAACGGCCAGGCCGGCCACGCAAACCACACAGCATTCTTGAAAAAATACTTGACGCTGTGCCATGTCGGCGCGCCAAGCTGGTTGTAGTTCCATACCATCCATGCATCGAACGGCGTGCCTTCATAAGGGCGGAACCATGCACCGAGCAACGACCACACTCCGACGATCAGAACGGCAATGGGCGCGCAGATGGCCAGGACTTGCCCGAGCAGCTTTTTTTTCCCCTCGTGTAGAGACAGGGCCAATATGGCTGCCCACAAAACCGCCGGAACGACGAAGCCCCGTGTTAATGCGAGCAGACCAAGAATCGAGCCGATTCCGATAGCGTCCTTGAAGTTGCCGCCGTCAAACAGGCGGGCGGAGAAATAGAGC
>JAQSWC010000340.1 GCA_029266815.1 Paucimonas sp. | reverse complement strand
GCAAGCTGATTGGCGTGGTGTGCTTCGGGCAGGTCGGACGCCAACGCAACTGGACGCGCGAGGACGTGCTCTTCGGCAGCCATATCGCCAACCTGCTGCAGCAGGTACTCTCCAATACGCAACACATGGAGATCCAGACGCAGCTTGCGCGCAGCAATGAAGAGCTTGAGCAGCGCGTCTCCAACCGCACCAACGAACTGGAGAAAGCGAAGAATGCGCTGGAAAAGAGCCTTGCCGAAGTCGAACAGCAGAAAAGAAGCGTCGAACAGGCGCAACGCAATATCGCCGTCCTGTCGGAAATCGGCATGGAAATCACGGCCTCGCTCGACGGCGAAGCGATCATGGAGGGTCTGTACCGCCATGTTCATGAATTGATGGATGCGGACATTTTCGCCATCGGCATCTATCGCGAAGACCAGCAGATCATTGAATTTCCCTATTATCTCGAAAGCGGACGCCGCGGGATTCCTTATACCCGCACCATGAGCGATCCCAACCAGCTTGCCGTATGGTGCGTCACCCACCAGAGGGAAGTGGTGGTGAACGACATCGATCAGGATCTGAAAAAATATATCGATGCCCAAGGACTGGCCAAGCTGGTCGTGGGCCGTTTCGGTGACGACACCACTCGCACGCAGCCGCAATCGCTGATCTACGCGCCGATGGTGATCAAAGGCCGCGTGCTTGGCACCATCAGTGTGCACAGCGTCAAGAAGCACGGGTACCAGCCTTTCCACATCGACATCCTGCAGACGCTGGCCGCCTATGCCGCGGTAGCGCTCGACAATGCCGATACTTATCGCCAGTTGAAGCAGGCACAGCAACAACTGGTGAGTTCGGAACAGGAGACGCGTGAAGCCAACGCGCTGTTGGTAGCCAAGCAAGGCGTCGAGCGCGCCTTCGCCGAGCTCTCCACCTACCTGCGCGCGATCGGTCAGCATGCGATGGTGCTGGTCACCGATCCTTCGGGCCGTATCATCCAGGCCAACGAGAAATACCTGGAAGTGTCCGGCTTCAGCCAGGAAGAACTGCTCGGACAGCGCCACGCCGTGGTCAATTCCGGCGTGCATGTGAAAAGCTTCTTCGCCGAACTGTGGGCCACCATCTCGCGCGGCGACACCTGGCGTGGCGAGATCTGCAACCGGGCGAAATCCGGCGAGATGTTCTGGGAAGACTCGGCGATCGTGCCTCTGAAGGATGACCAGGGCACCATCTCGCGTTATATCGCCATCAGCATCGACATCACCGAACGCAAGCGGGCCGAACAGCAGATGGTTCATATGGCCACGCATGATGCGCTGACCGGGCTGCCGAACCGCAACCTGCTGCAGGACCGCATTCAGCAGGCGCTCGCGCACAACCGCCGCAGCCAGGAATCGGCAGCGGTGCTGTTCATCGACCTCGACCAATTCAAGACCATCAACGATTCGCTGGGCCATGACGTGGGCGACTTGCTGCTGATCGAGGTAGCCGGACGCTTGAAATCAGCAGTGCGCGACGAGGACACGGTGGCGCGACAAGGCGGCGATGAGTTCATCGTGCTGCTGCCTAATATCGCGCGCGCGCATGATGCCGGCATGCTTGGTGAAAAGCTGCTGGAAGTCCTGACGCAGCCCTATCGGGTAAACGGCAATGAGCTTCATGTCAGCGCCAGCATCGGCATCGCCATCTCGCCGGACGATGGCCAGGATGTCGACACCCTGCTCAAGTGCAGCGACATCGCGATGTACCACGCCAAGGAAAACGGCCGCAACAACTGCCAGTTCTTCACGCCGAAGATGAACGATACCGCCGCGGAACGGCATCAGATGGGCCTGGAACTGCGCCACGCCCTTGCCCGCAACGAGTTGCGGCTGCATTATCAGCCGATACTCTCGGCCGTCGACGGCAACCTGATTGGCATGGAAGTGCTGCTGCGCTGGCAGCATCCGTTGCGCGGCCTGATTTCGCCAACCCGCTTCGTTCCGCTGGCGGAGGAAACCGGCCTGATCGTGCCGATCGGCGAGTGGGTGCTGGAAACCGCCTGCCGTCAGGCGAAAGCGTGGAGGAAGCAGGGCTTTCATGTGCCGCGCATGTCGATCAATCTCTCGGCGCGCCAGTTCCACAGCAAGCACCTGTTCGCGACCATCGTGCGCGTTCTTGACGAAACCGGCATCGAAGCGTCGCTGATCGAGCTGGAAATCACCGAGGGCATCCTGATCCAGAATACGGACGACGTGATCGAAACCCTGTTCCGCCTGAAGGAAATGGGGCTGCATGTGTCCATCGATGACTTCGGCACCGGCTATTCGAGCCTCTCCTACCTGAAGCGCTTCCCGATCGACACGCTGAAGATAGACCGGTCGTTCATCACGGATGTGCCGAAAGACGCCGACGATGCCGCCATCGTCACCGCCATCATCGCCCTGGCGCACAGCCTGCGCATGGATGTGATTGCCGAAGGCGTGGAACAGGCTGAGCAACTGGCTTTCCTGCGGCAGCAGGGATGCGACCATTACCAGGGGTTTTTCTTCAGCCGGCCGGTGGCGGCTTTCGAAATGGAAGCGCTGCTCTCGCCGGTTGAGCAAAAGCCGGCCAAGTCGGCAAAATCCGTCCGGGGCTGACTATGGCCTGTATCAGAATGTAATTGAGGTTTTCCGGTCACGCGTCCGTCACCCGCGCAAGGTTACAATTGCCCTTCCGAACAATCCTCAGTCAAGGACGATGGCAGATCCCCGCACTTCTCCAAGCGGCGACCAGAATTCCGCATCACGGCACACTCCCTGGCAAATGGGGCCGCTGGAGCGGCGCCTTTTCCTCACCGTGCTGGTAGGACTGCTGCCGCTGATCGTGCTTTCCTCGGCCACGCTGATCTACAACGCCCAACGCCAGAAGCAGCAGGTGATCGAGGCGTCCGACGGCACCATGCGCGCGATTTTCACCGCCGTGGAATCCGAGCTCAGGATGTCGCTCGCGTCGCTCGACGCACTGGCCTCCAGCCCGCGGCTGGCGGCGGACGACTTCGTCGGTCTTCACAAGGAAGCCGTCGAACTGCTGCAGCGGCGCCCCA
>JAQSWC010000339.1 GCA_029266815.1 Paucimonas sp. | reverse complement strand
GAGACAAAATTTCCCTGCTGCACGTCGATGCGATAAGGAGTGAACACACCGAGGAAACGCTTTCCTTTCGAGGTCTGAACGCCGCTGTTCTCGCTGACGATTTCCTGCATGTCGTTCGAGCCGGAGGTGAAAAGAGCCCTGGTGGTGCAGCCGCTCAAAGCCGTGCAAATCAGGGTTGCCAGCAATGCGGATGCGGAGATCGTTGAGCGCATGAGTATTCCGTTCGTTGAATCGGGTTGCCGTCGCCAGTCACGCGGAATCGGCAGGTCGTTGCGAAACCTCGGCACACCAGTGCTTCCGTTTGACTGGCTACCAAGTGCCAAAACGCTATATGATAAAGCAGATCGCCGCGGCCCAGTCAGCAACTTGCATTTGGGCAGTGCGGCCGGCAATTTGGAGATCGCTCATGAATACTGCTACACCTGATGACCTTAAAGCCAGCGGTCTCAAGGCAACCCTGCCCCGATTGAAAATTCTGGAAATCTTCCAGAACAGTTCAGTACGTCATCTCAGCGCGGAAGATGTCTATAAAGTGCTGTTAACGGAAAACATGGATGTCGGACTCGCCACCGTATATCGTGTTTTGACCCAGTTTGAACAGGCCGGATTGCTGCATCGCAATCACTTTGAAACCGGTAAGGCCGTCTTCGAGTTGAACCAGGGCTCGCATCATGACCACCTGGTGTGCCTGGATTGCGGCAGGGTTGAAGAGTTTTTCGACGACGAGATTGAAAAGCGCCAGCAACGCATAGCCAAGGAAAGGGGCTTCGAAATTGCGGAGCATGCATTGGCACTGTATGCGCATTGCACCAAGAAGGAGTGTCCGCACAAGGCGCGATAGCGCCCTTTGAAACTCTGGCCGCGTGCTACTGCGGACTCTACGCGTTCGGTTCAGGTATGGCTCAGCGCATTCGACAACAGCTTGGCAGTGATGTCGACGATCGGGATTACGCGTTCGTAGGCCATGCGGGTCGGTCCGATCACGCCCAGCGTGCCGACAATGCGGCCGTTAACCTCGTAGGGCGCCGATACCACGCTCATTTCCTCTAGCGGCACCAGTTGCGATTCGCCGCCGATGAAGATCTGCACGCCGTGTGCCTTGCTCGACATGTCCAGCAACTGCATCAGACCGGTCTTCTGGTCGAACAGGTCGAACAGCTTGCGCAGCGAATTCATGTTCGACGACAGCTCCGATACGGAGAGCAGGTTGCGTTCACCCGAGATCACCACATCTTCTCCGTGATCGCTCATGGCATCGGTTCCGGCATCGACCGCCGCATGCATCAGGCGCGTCATGTCATCACGCAGTTGCCGGAGTTCGTTCTTCAAATAAAGGCGGGCCTCGTCGAAGGTCTTGCCGCCGAAATGCTGGTTCAGGTAATTTGCCGCTTCGGTCAGTTGCGATGGCGAGTAATCGCATTCCGTCAGCAGCATCCGGTTCTGCACCTCGCCGCCGGGCGACACGATCACCAGCAGGATGCGCCTTTCGGCCAGGCGCAGGAACTCGACTTGCTGGAACACCGATTCACGGCGCGGCGTCAGCACGACGCCGGCGAATTGCGACAATGAGGACAGGACTTGCGCCGCGTTGGAGATGATCTTTTGCGGTGAATGGGTCTGCAAGCGCGGCTGGACTTGCGATTCCAGCATCGATTCATCGAGTGCCTGCACGGTCAACAGGGTGTCTACGAACAGGCGATATCCGCGCGGCGTCGGTATGCGACCAGCCGAGGTGTGGGGACTGGAGACAAAACCCATTTCCTCCAAGTCGGCCATGATGTTGCGAATCGTCGCCGGAGACACGTCGAGGCCGGAAATTTTCGACAGGGCGCGCGAACCCACCGGCTGTCCGTCGGCTATATAGCGTTCCACCAGGGCCTTGAGCAGGGTTTGAGCGCGGGTATCGAGTTGCATGTGGGTATTCTATGCGAGTGTGCCTGCACTGGATAGTTATATAGGCACGACCGTTGCGCCTTCAAGGGCCGATAGACCGCAAAGTGTGATTTAATCTGAAGCATGTCAAAAACATCATCCAACTTGGCGCAAAGACCATTCTCTACCGTTGCTTTGATCGGCAAGCATCCTGCGGCGGGCGTTACCGAGTCGGTAGGCGATATCGCGGCGCTACTGTTGAAAGACGGTTATCGCGTGGTGCTGGAGACTGAAACCGCAAAGCATACGGCGCTGGCGGGAACCACGGCGATGACGCCGTCCGAAATCGGCGAGCATTCCGACGTGGCGGTAGTCATCGGCGGCGACGGCACCATGCTCGGCATCGCGCGCCAACTCGCACCTTATGATGTTCCCCTGATCGGCATCAACCAGGGGCGGCTCGGCTTCATTACCGACATTCCGATGGACCGCACGATGCCGGTCCTGACTGCCATGCTGAAAGGGCAATTCGAAGCGGAGAAACGCAGCTTGCTAGAAGGCGAGGTGAGGCGGGACGGCGAATCGATCTTCCAGGCGCTGGCGTTCAACGACGTGGTGGTGGCGCGCGGCGCCGGCTCCGGCATGCTCGAGCTGCGCGTCAATGTGGACGGCCAGTTCATGTACAACCAGCGCTCGGATGGCCTGATTGTCGCCACGCCCACTGGTTCCACCGCCTATGCGCTGTCTGCCGGCGGCCCGCTACTGCATCCCAGCCTGGGCGGCATCGTCCTCGTGCCGATCGCGCCGCATGCGCTGTCCAACCGGCCTATCGTGGTGCCGGATTCCAGCGAGATCGTGACCGAGGTAATGGGTGGGCGCGATTGCAGCGTCAATTTCGACATGCAAACTTTCGCCAGCATCCAGCACCATGACTGCATCGTCGTACGGCGTTCTGCGCAAACCATCACTTTCCTCCATCCTGTCGGTTGGAGTTACTACAACACACTGCGCGAGAAGCTGCACTGGAACGAGTATCCCTCCATCGAGGGGCGGTTAAAATAGCGCTTCGAGCGCAGGTATCCATCCTGTTCATTTCAATTCAATCTTCTCATTTCATCGCGATTCAAGGCTGAACAGCCATGCTCCGTACCCTTTCCATCCGGGATTTCGTCATCGTCGATGCG
>JAQSWC010000338.1 GCA_029266815.1 Paucimonas sp. | reverse complement strand
TTCGAGATGTTCACCCAGGTCAACCGCACGGTAGAGCGTGCCAAGGGCGGACTGGGCATCGGATTATCCGTGGCCAAGCAGCTCGTGGAACTGCACGGAGGCATCCTGACGGCACAAAGCGACGGCGCCGGATTGGGCAGCACGTTCACCGTATGGCTTCCCCTGGCCGAAAGTATACGAAAGACTCAGGCCATGCCGTCGGAAAGCACCCGGCTCCCGGCGCTCGAATCCAAGCGCATCCTGGTGGTGGATGACAACGAAGACGCGGCGGAAACGCTCGTCATGCTGCTCGAGCTCAATGGGCACAAGATGCGCACCGCCCATAACGGCCCGGATGCCTTGCGCATCGCGCGGGACTTCAAACCCGACCTGGTTTTCCTCGATATCGGCTTGCCCGGCATGAACGGCTATGAAGTAGCCGAACGCGTGCGCGCCGAACCCGACCTGTCGCATACCGTGCTGGTGGCGCTCACCGGATGGGGAAGCGAGGAGGACAAGCGCAGAAGCACCAAGGCCGGCTTCGATTTCCACTTGACCAAGCCCGTCATGGCGGCATCGCTCGATATTATCTTCGCGCAACTTGTATAGTCCCCGGAGACAGGCAGTCTGCCCAGCCGCAACGACGAACGGCTAGGGCAGGCTAAGATTGAGGAAAAATTTTTTCTTCATGCCAATCTTCCTCCGCAAATTCCTGCTTTTTTTTCTGGCGCTCTGCTGCGTGCCTGCCGCCTTCGGCCAAGTGAACTATCGCGTCGAAGTGGAAGCCCCATCTCCGCTGAAGAAGTTACTGTCTGACCACTTGGATCTTTTCCGCTATCGCGACCGCAAGGACCTGGATGCCGAGCAGTTCGATTTCATGGTGGCGTCCGCGCCCGAACAGGTATCGCGCTTGGCTGCTACAGAAGGATATTTCTCGACTGCCACCGAGGTCGCCGTTTCGCGTGCCGCGGGCAGCACGACAGTCAGGCTCAATGTGAAACCGGGGCCGCGCACCACGGTCGCCACGGTCAACGTCCAGATAACCGGCGCCGTGCGTGAACGTTCGCCCGAGCAGGCTGCACGACTGTTACGCCGCTGGAGGCTCCAGGAGGGCGAACCGTTCCGTCAGGAAGACTGGGCCGATGCAAAGCAGAATGCCCTGCAAAGACTCCAGTCGATCCGCTATCCAGCGGCCCGGCTTACCGACTCGGAGGCCCGGATTCTGGCTGACGCGTATCGCGCGGACCTGTCCGCAAGCTACGACAGCGGCCCGTTGTTCAGGCTGGGAGAACTCGCCATCAGCGGCACCAACCGCTATCCCGACCAGATCATCCGCAACGTCAACCCCCTGCGTCCCGGAGAGGAATACAGCGCGGAGCGCCTGCTGGAATTCCAGCGTCAGATTCTGCGCACACCCTATTTCAGCAACGCGGCGATCGATATCGACAGAAATCCGTCCACGGCCGAGCACGCGCCGGTGAAGGTACAGGTCACGGAATTTCCCTACCAGCGCATCCGAGCCGGTGCGGGCTATACCACCGATACCGGCGCGCGTCTCGACGGGCGTTATTCGCATCACAACCTATTCGGCAAGGCGTGGGTGCTCGACGCCCAGACGCGGCTGGAGCAGAGGCGGCAGCTCGGCTCGCTGGAACTGGCCATGCCGCCCGCGCCCGACGGCTATGTCAAAAGTGTGCATGGATCGGCAGAGCGCACCACGCTGGAAGGCATAGACCTTCGCAGCCGGCGTCTCGGCGTCAGGCGTGCTCTCTCCACGGACCGCCGCGACACCGCATATTTCATCGAGTACTACAACGACAGCCTCAGACAGTTGAGCGGCGCGGCATTGCCGCCCGATGTGTTCGTGCAGCCCGGCACGCATCAGGCCCTGGTGGCAGGTGTTGAAAAAACCAGGAGGCAGGTGGACAGCCTGGTTTTCCCGCGCGATGGGCGCGTAGTGTCCATACAGGCCAGCGCCGCCGTCAAGGGCCTGGGCAGCGACCAGACCTTCGTGCGCGCCTATGCGCGTGGGCGCGAGTACCTTCCGATTGGCAGGCGGGACGTCGCGATCATCCGCGCCGAGCTGGGCGCGGTGCTGACGAAAGGCGGGGGCACGTCATCGGTTCCGGCCTCCCTGCTCTTTCGCGCCGGCGGAACAGAGTCCGTGCGCGGCTATCCCTTCCAGGGCATAGGCAACGAAGTCAACAGCGTGATCTATCCGACCCGCTTCGTCGCCACCGGCGGTATCGAATACCAGCATTGGCTGACACGCGAATGGGGCGGCGCGGTGTTTTATGACATAGGAACGGCGGCCGACCGATGGTCCGGCAAGGATTTCTTTCATGCGGTCGGCGCAGGCGTGCGGTGGCGCAGTCCGGTTGGCGTCGTTCAGGCCGACCTTGCCTACGGTTTCCAGGGCAGCAAAATCCGTCCGCATCTTTCGCTCGGAGTCGCCTTCTGATGAACACGGAGACGCCCGAGATAACGCGTGAAGCATCCCGCGGTGAAGTCCAGGCGAAGCGGCGCGTCCCAGTCGGTCGGATAGTCGCCCTCACCCTGATACTGGTGGCGGCCTCGCTGCTGGTGACGGCTGCCGTATTGCGCTACCTGGCAACCAGCGAAGCCGGCGCTCGCCGGCTGTGGCAGATGGCCTCGCGTATCGTGCCGGGCCGACTCTCCGGCGAGGTCGCGGGCGGCACGCTGGCAGACGGCCTGAAGCTGCGGACCGTTATTTACACCAGCAAGACGCAGGAAATCAGGATAGACAAGGTCGATGGCGACTGGGCGCTTTCCTTTTCTCCGTTGAAGCTGACGATCCGCAGCCTGCACGTCGGTACCGCCGACGTCACGCTCCATCCCACGCCGCCGGACCCGGTGACATTTCCGCGCAAGCTGACGCTACCGCTGGAACTGGACATTCTCGACCTTCGCGCGGAGCGCGTGCTGGTGCGCAAGCAAGGCAGCGAGCAGCGCTATGAGTCGCTACGGCTACACGGCCGATCCGACAAGGTTCGCCATCACCTCATTCTCGACAAACTGATCACGCCTTACGGCGAAGCCAACGCCGTGTTGGAGATGAACGGCGTGCGCCCGTTTCC
>JAQSWC010000337.1 GCA_029266815.1 Paucimonas sp. | reverse complement strand
CCGACACGGCCATGCCCTGCTGCTTCGCCTTTGCCAGAATCTTGTCGCGATTCAGCCCGCCGCCGTCGTCGCTGACTTCGATCACGATATTGCCTCCCTGATGTCCCGCCGAGAGGGACAGCCGGCCTGTCTCGCTTTTTCCCGAGGCTGCGCGTACGGCGGGAAGTTCTATGCCGTGATCGACACTGTTGCGCACCAGGTGCGTCAAGGGATCAATGATGCGTTCGATGAGGCCCTTGTCCAGTTCGGTGGCGGCGCCATGCGTGACGAACTCGACCTTCTTGTCGAGTTTTGAAGCAAGGTCGCGCACCATGCGGGGAAAGCGTGAAAACACATAGTCCATCGGCATCATCCGAATAGACATCACTGCTTCCTGGAGCGCGCGTGTATTGCGCGTCAGCTGATTGACGCTGGCAAGCAGCTTCTCGTGAGCCATGGGGTCCAGCGACTCGCTGCGCTGCTCGATCATGGCCTGGGTGATGACCAATTCGCCCACCAGGTTGATCAACTGATCCACCTTCTCTATCCCGACACGGATTGAGGAGGATTCCTGGGTCGCATTGCGGTCGCCTTCACGCCGACCGAGATTCTTCTTTTCTATCGATCCGGTAGTGTCTGCCTGGTTGACGGCGGAAGCTTGAACCGGCGGAGGTACGGCTTCTTTCGGTGGCTCCAGTGGTTCAAAAAAGCCGTACCCAGGGTCTTCTTTCGGCGTCTCCAGCGGCTCGAAGAAACCATAACCAAGCTCGTCTTCCGATTTTGTCGCGGAACCGCTTTGCCGGGCGACCGCAGGCTGCTCCATGATCTTCAGATCTTCGGGTTCCAGCACAAAGGAACAGATCGCGATGATGTCGTCCGTAGATTCATTCGTCCTCAGCACGAATGCCCAGCGCTTCTCGTCGATGGGTTCTTTCTCTATGCTGCCTAGCAAGCCGAGTTCCGCCGCCAATGCATCGACATCGCGCTGGGGAACTTCCGGCAACTCGATGCGGAAACTGTGGGAATAAGTGCCGTCGTTCGAGGCGACAGACGCGCCCGATACAGGACCTTCCCTTTCAGGCAGTGCAGCGGCGGCCCCTTGCGACAGCGACTGCAGCATCATGCGCACGTCGGCCACCGCATCCTGGTCTACCGCGGTCTGCAGACGATGTCCGTCGACCTGCATCTTCAGGATATCTTTCGCACTCAGGAACGCATCCACATGCTCCGAGGTCAGGGCCATCTCGCTCTTGCGTATGCGGTCGAGAAGCGACTCAAGCACATGGGTGACCTCGGTCAGGTCGGTCAGCCCGAAGGTCGCTGCGCCCCCCTTGATCGAGTGAGCGGCGCGGAAGATTGCGTTCAGGTCTTCGATGTCGGGCGAATCGACGTCGACGGCCAGAAGCAGTCTCTCCATTTCCGCCAGCAGCTCCTCCGCTTCATCAAAGAAGACATTGAAAAACTGGCTCATGTCGATGGTCATTGTCTTGCCTCGCGATAATGACGGCGCATCAGTCGTTGCTCACAGTACGGCGTTCAGCCGATGACCTTTTTCACGACTTCCGTGAGACGCTGCGGATCGAACGGCTTGACTAGCCAGCCATTCGCGCCGGCGGCCCTCCCCTTGGCCTTCATGTCGTCGCTTGACTCGGTCGTCAGCATCAGGATCGGCACCTTCTGGTAATTAGAAATGGCCCTGAGCGAACGTATCAGGGTCAACCCATCCATGCGAGGCATGTTCTGATCGGTCAGCACCAAGTCGAAGGTTTGCATCTTCGCCTTGTCCAGACCATCCTGTCCGTCGACCGCTTCGGTGACCTGATAACCGGCCGCCCTCAAGCTGAACACCACCATCTGGCGCAGGGAACCGGAATCATCCACTGCCAATATCGATTTCGCCATTTCATCTCCCACTACATTTGCTTGTCCAGACCCTGCAGGCCTGTCTGTCTTGCCGGTTTGTGCCTGGCTCCGCTTAGAACAACTCTACGTCGCCGCTTTCCATGCGCGTCTGGCTTACCGACTTCCATAACGCGCTGTCCAGTTTCGTGCTTTGGTCTTCCATCAGTTGTCCGATCAAACGCAATTGTTCAAGAAACTTTTCCTCATCGCCTTCGGGCACCATCGAAACGGTGTGCAGTCCGACCGCTGCCAGCAGGTCGCGCAAGCCGTTCACGCGGCGCAGCGTACGTGCGATCAACTGGCTTGTCATGTCCTGAAATTGCAACCCGGTGACCGCCGAGTTCACATGACGGGCAATGTCGGACTGGACCGCTTTCAGCTTTTCCTCGTTTTCGCCCGACATCGGAAGCTGCGCGATCACGGAATCGACGATGGCCTGATGCGCGCACAGCGAATCGTGGATGGCCATGAAACTGGCACCAAGCTTTTCGATAGCTTCACCGAGCAAAAAAGTCGTTTGCGTCAGATCCGTCTCCACCTCGGTGAGGTGCTGCGCGCCCTGATCGGACAGGCCCGAGAGCAGGCCCTTGATCTGAGCCGCCAATTGTTTTTCTCTGGTTGTCATGTGCAATATCCAGCCATCGAAAAGTGTTGAATACAAATACCTGAAATCATTTCGCCGTAACCTCCACAATCCCCTTCTTTGCTTCTTCGCCGTCCTTCACGTCCAGACTCCCGCCGTTGCGTGTCAAGGACTCTTCGGCTTTTTTGTTCAACACGATGATGCTGATGCGGCGATTGATGGGATTGAACGGATCATTCTTGTCCAACATGATTGCCGACGACAGACCAACCACGCGCAGCACCTTGCTTTCGTCCATTCCCCCTGCGACCAACTCGCGTCGGGAAGCATTGGCGCGATCGGAAGAAAGCTCCCAGTTGCTGTACGATTTTTCTCCGGTGGAGTAAGGCGTTGCATCGGTGTGCCCCGAGAGGCTGATCATGTTCGGAATGATTTTCTGCTTGAGCGCCTTGAGCCGGCCAAGTTCGAGCTTTTCAATGTCGGCCTGTGCAGCTTTCAGGCTATAGGTTTTCTTGGAAGGAATGTCATCGGCACGTCTGACCTGACCATCCTTGCGGGTGAGATCCTTGCCGCCGCCGTTGATAACGCTGGAGCTGTCGCCGCTCCCTGACCCGCCCCCCATCGCCACCTTAAGCGGAGTCTTGAAATAATCGGCGATACCTGCAAGGTCGCCCTTCGCTGTCGAACCCAGTAGCCACATCAGCAGGAAGAACGCCATCATCGCGGTCACGAAATCGGCATACGCGATCTTCCAGGCACCGCCATGATGGCCTCCTCCGCCCTTCTTGATCCGCTTTACGATGATCGGCCGTAGCCCTTCGTCAGCCATATCGGTTCCGAGACCTTGTTATTTCGTTTTCGTCCGGAAGTACTTCATGCGGCCCTACTTGCTCTTGGACTGCTTGATGTGTTCTTCCAGTTCGCTAAATGACGGACGCTCTGTCGAGAATAATACCTTCCGTCCGAATTCAACCGCAAGCGCCGGCGCATAACCGTTCAGGCTCGCAAGCAATGTCACTTTGACACACTGAAGCATCTTCGATGACTCATGCAGCTTCTGCTCTAGCAGAGTGGCAAGCGGGCCTACAAAACCATATGCAAGCAGAATTCCGAGGAAGGTGCCGACCAGCGCATGCGCGATGAGAATGCCCAATTCCTGTGGCGGCAAGCCAACAGACTCCATCGTATGCACCACGCCCATCACCGCGGCGACGATACCGAACGCCGGCATGCCGTCTCCTAGTTTGGCCATCGCATGCACCGGCACTTCTCCTTCCGCGTGATGCGTTTCAATTTCGTTATCCATCAGATTCTCGATCTGGAACGCATCCATGTTCCCCGACACCATCAGGCGCAGATAGTCGGTCATGAATTCGATGACATGATGGTCGGAGACGATGCCCGGATATTTGCTGAAAATGGCGCTTTCCTCTGGCTTCTCGATGTCGCCTTCAATCGACATCAGACCTTCCTTGCGCACCTTGGTCAGTATCTCGAAGAGGAGCGTCATGAGCTCCATATACAGCGCCTTGGAATACTTGGATCCCTTCAGCACGCTGGGCAGTGCCTTCAAAGTAGCCTTGATTGCCTTTCCGTTATTGCCGACGAAAAAAGCGCCGGCAGCCCCGCCGCCGATCATCAGCAGTTCGAGCGGCTGGAAGAGCGCGGCAAGGTGGCCGCCGCTCAACGCAAATCCGCCGAAGACCGAAGCCAGTACGACCAAATATCCGATGATGACTAACAAGCGCTGAAGCTCCGAAGATGTCGATGTGACAAATGCCTTTTGCCGTTTTGCGAATTGACTGCAAGAGGTTGCTTGTCTGGATTACGTCCCGCTACGCAAAAACTTAAGATGCCTGCAGGAAATGTATCATAGGGTGATGGAGTTTACATACTCCATCCATAGAGAGAAGCGCGGTTTGCATCAGGAAGAGACACGATGGTGGGCTCATGGCCCGGCACCAGGAATTCATAACTCAGGAACAGGCTGCCCGGCCGCATTTCCGCGCGGGCCTTTTCCCACAGCGATGGCATTGCCGCGGGCGACAAATAAGCGAAGACCACGTCGAACTTCGACAGATCCAGCGCCGAATAGTCGCCGCGAATGAAACGCGCGTCTGCACGGCAGAACACAGCCCTGATAGCGCTGACAATCCATGGCAGGGGCGCAATTTCAATACCCATCACACTGCAGTCCGGCCTGCATTTCGCGACGTGCAGGACCAGGCCGCCGAATCCGCTACCCAGATCGATGAAACGCAGTCCTCTCCCCTCAGGCAGCAGCGGCAAAACCGCATTCCATGTCGAAGGCCTTGTGGGGAAAAAGGGAACCCGGGTCTGAAACGTGGTCCAGTAAACAGCAAGACAGACGAGGAAAGCGAACAGATAAACCCCGGACGGCAGGTTCACCTTCTGCATGACCACGATAGCAACGGGGAAGAAAAATTGTATGGGCCACCACCAGCGTTCGAGCCCGGCGGCATATGACAGCAAGGCGGCAATCCCGCCTTGGACGAACATCAGCTTATGGATTTCCGCGCCACCCCAGAGTGGTTGCAATAGCAACCGGTCCAGCGCACATGTCAGCGCGAACGCGATCGCCTGTACCAGCAAGGCCCTCGCGGATGGTAACTTTATTAGAGAGGGACGCCTCTTTTTCGCTTCATCGGTTTCGAAGTTCACTTGCCCACCCGGCTTCCATCACGCATCAGGCCGGTTGGGAGAGCAGCGCCTCTTCCTTGGATTTCTTGGTTTTGCCGGCACGCGACGGCATGTGACACAGCCCGCACACATAACGGCTATGCAGGTCGAGCTGGTGAACCACGAATTTGCCGCCACACTCCTTGCAGCAGGCCGTCCCAAGCATCTTGCTTTCGAAGAAACGTACCAGCGTCCACGCACGTGTCAGCGAAAGCACCGGCTCCTCGCCCGTTTCGCATTCAACCTGCTCCAGGTACAAACGATACGCTTTCATTACCGCTTCCACGCCGGATACCTGAGCATGTTCGATCAGATACTGATAGATGCCCATGTACAGCGAGGAATGAATATTCGGTTGCCAGGTGATGAACCAATCCGTGGAAAACGGCAGCATTCCTTTCGGCGGCGACACGCCTTTGAGTTCCTTGTACAGCTTGAGCAAG
>JAQSWC010000336.1 GCA_029266815.1 Paucimonas sp. | reverse complement strand
GCACGTCGACTGCGCGGTTAGGACTGTTATGCGGATTCTTATCGTCAGCGAAGATATACCTGCTCCCAAAATGGGTGGGCTTGCGAAACATGCGTTGAACCTGGCTCGCGCCCTCGTGCGCGCCGGCCATGAAGTCGATATCCTGGGCAACGCCCAGCAGCCTCTGTCTGCGGCCGGCAGCGAGGGAGAATTCGGCGGCCGTTTCTACGGCGAGCTCGATGGCCACCTGTACGGCTGGAAGGAACTGGCGCTCGGCGCATTCATGCCGCCCAGACGACTGTGGGTGGCGCGGCGCTTCGCACGCATCATCATGCGCCATGCGCCGCGTTACGATGTCGTGCATTACCACGGCCATCACCCCAACGTCGCGCTCCATATCCCGAAGCATGTCAATTTCGTCCAGACCCGCCACGATCAGGGAGGCGACTGCATCATCAGCATGCGTTTCCACAAGGGACAAATCTGCGAGAACACCGATCCGGCCGCCTGCGCCGGCTGCCTGCGCGAGAAGCCGAACGCGGCTCAAAAGCTCGTCAGTTCCTTCGCGGTGAGCAAGCTCAGGCAGGAAACCGCCGAAGGTTACCGGCGTCACAAGACAGTGTTCGTGTCCGACCTGCTTCACCGGAATTTCGCACGCGCCGTCGGTCCCGGCACGTGGGGCAAGGTCATCCACAATTTTATCGATTCGCAGGCAGTGGAACGTGCGCGCGAAGCCGCTGCACTTCGTCAACGCTCGCCGCACCTGAACGTATTCATCGCGGGCAAGCTGACTGCGTCGAAAGGCATCGAGCCCTTCCTGCGCGAACTCGCTCCCCGCATTCCCGCGAACATGCGGGTGGCAATTGCCGGCGACGGCGACAGCGCTGCCAGGCTGAAAAAGGAATTCGAAGGAGAGCAGATCCGTTTCCTGGGTTGGTGCTCGCCTGAAGCAACCATGGAGAACGCGGCTTCAGCGGATGCCATCGTAGTGCCCTCGGTGTGGGAAGATCCCTGCCCCTCCACCATTTTCGAAGGACTCCTGCTCGGCAAACCGACCTTTGCGCTGGCTCGCGGTGGTGCGCCCGAATTATCGATGTATGCGGCGCCCGGGCAGCTTCACCTGCACGCGGACATGAAGTCGCTGGTGAACGACCTGGTCTCCGAGAGCGAGTATTACAGCTACCCTCAGCCGGAACCCGGGCTGGGAGGCGTGGATCGCGCCGTCGACGAACTGATGCAGGTCTACAAGCTGCCCCCCGGCAGCCTCGCCGCAGTGGCTGCGTAAGGACGACGGACATGGCCCTCACCTTTTCCATCATCACCTGCACCTGGAACAGCGCTCGCTATCTTCAGGAATCCATCGCCTCGGTGCTGGTACAGGACTATCCGGATATCGAATACATCTTCGTCGACGGCGGGTCTACCGACGGCACGCTGGAGCAGATCCGCGCCCTGAAGCGGCCATACCGTTTGATCGAGAATGTCGGAGGTGGCATCAGCCGCGCGATGAATGAAGGCATGCGCGCTGCCACCGGCGACGTGATCGCGCATCTGCATTCCGACGACTATTACCTGCGCGGCAACGTGATTTCGACCGTGGCGTCACAGCTTGAACAGAGCGGCCGCGGCTGGCTGTTCGGCCGCATCATGAGCGACATGGACGGCATGCTGAAAGAGGAAGGCTATGTAGCGCCACGCTTTTCCTACGGCACCCTGCTGAGGCGGAATTTCATTCCCCACCCCGCCACCTTCGTGCGGCGGGATCTGATGATGAAAACCGGCGGCTTCGACCCGCGCTTCAAATATGCAATGGATTACGACATGTGGCTGAAGCTGGCGCGGCAGGCATTGCCGGTCCAGATGGATGAACCCCTGGCTGCGTTTCGCGTTCATCAGGGCAGCCTGTCGAGCAGCAACCGGCTCGCTGCGATGGAAGAAGACTTCAAGGTGCGCCTGGCGCACATCGGTCCCAATCCGATCGCGCGCGCCATGCACACAACCCGTTACCTGGTGCGCAAGCACCGCCTGCTGGATGCAGCTTAAGAATGAGTTCCGAAGGAGAACCCGGCATGAACAAAAAATACCCCAACCGTCCATTGACACCCGCGCCCGCCTCGGGAAGCGAGGGCGATGCGGACAGCCAGTTTGCTTCGTTCGAAAGCGACGGCCATTCCAATAGCAGAAACACGCGAAAGGCGACCTTTTCGCTGATTCTGGCCACGGTGGGCCGCACGAAGGAACTTGACAGGCTCTTCAATTCAATGGCTGCCCAGACCTTCCTCAACTTCGAGGTCATCGTCGTCGATCAGAACCAGGACGCGAGACTGCTTCCTCACATTGAACGTGCGATCAGCCTTGGCGTGGTCGTGAAGCACGTGCGCCATTATCCTGCCAACCTCGCCGCGGCGCGCAATGCCGGCATCGCGGTGGCGACCGGTGAATGGCTCGGTTTTCCGGATGACGACTGCTGGTACGACCCGCATCTGCTGGAGAACGTGCATAAGCGCTTCTGCCAGAACGACTCGCCTTCCGGTGTCGTGGTCAATTGGGTGGAGCGCGGCACGCCCAACGTCAATGCCACGCACCTGAGCTGGCAGCGTTCCAGCCGCTTCCGCGACATTCCGGTCAGTTCGATCACCATCTTTTTCCAGCGCCGGCTGTTCCAGCGCATAGGCGGCTTCGATGCCCGCTTCGGCGTCGGCCAGTGGTTCGGTGCCGCCGAGGAAACCGACTTTGTGCTGAGAGCCCTGCACGAGGGCGCACTGGTGGCCTATGAGCCCTCCGCGGAAGTGCACCACGCCGTCATTCGCGGCTTGCCGCCCACCACGCCACAAGCGCGCGAGGCGGCCCGCTACCGTGCTCGCGGCACCGGCGCCCTTTATGCAAAGCACCGCGTTTCTCCATGGGTGATTCTTCGTGGTCTGGCCGCACCCGTCCTCCGCCCGCTACTGAAAGGCTCGTTCGGGTCGGACCTGGCCTACGGCATGGCGGTCACCATGGGCCGCATCGACGGCTGGTTGAATTGGAAAAAACACAGTTGATCCGGCGATAGCGCATGTCCCCGTTTGTGGGTTCGCAAGGCGATACATCGCTGAATCAATAAGCTTT
>JAQSWC010000335.1 GCA_029266815.1 Paucimonas sp. | reverse complement strand
AACTAGGAAACGGCGCTCCAGCAGCGCCGTTCTGCTTTCCGGCATGGACGATAACACCCTACCCGACAACCTGATTCCCTTGCTGAACGAGCTCGGCCTTTCCATGTATGTCATTCAGGAAAGACGGATGGCGTTTCATGCAGAGGCGCATGAACTCTCCATCGCCGAGGTCGGCGCCGACGGCCGGGAACACCGGCTGATTCCGGAGGCCGCGCAAGCCTGGACTGCGATGAAGCAGGCGGCGGCCCGCGACGGCATCACGCTCGAAATCGTTTCCGCCTTTCGCGATCTTGCCGAACAGGCAGCCATTATTCGCGACAAGCTGGAGCGCGCGATGCCGATCGAGAAAATCCTATCGCTCAGCGCGCCCCCGGGATTCAGCGAACATCACACCGGTCGCGCGGTCGACATCAATATGCCAGGCTGCATCCCGCGTGAAGAACCCTTTGAGACTACTGCGGCGTTCAGCTGGCTGACGCAGCATGCCGGTCGCTATGGTTTCACCATGTCATACCCGCGCGGCAACCGTGCGGGATTCATTTATGAGCCATGGCATTGGCTGTTCGACGCGCCATAACGTTGCAGCGTCCCGGCTCGGGATGCCCGCGATGGGCGTGTTAGCATACGCGGCCCCATGAAACAAAAAGAGAGGAGCGGATGTGATCAACACCTTTTCGCTTTCCCCTGAATTGGCATGGGCATCGGCGCTGGCCGTTGCCTGGGTGGCTGGTGAATTCGGCTACCGCTGGACAGGCCTGCCAAGAATCAGTATTTACGGACTGGTGGGATTCATCCTGGCTTCCGCCCAGACCGGCTTCCTGCCGCAAGTCGGCGATGGCGGCGTGGCCCTGCTGGCCGATATTGCCTTCGGCCTGATTCTCTTCGAAGTCGGTTACCGCATCAACCTGCGCTGGCTGCGCGTCAATCCCTGGGTGGGCGCCTCGGGCCTGGTGGAGTCGATCGGCACTTTCCTCGCCGTGTATTTTTTCGCACAGTGGTATGGCGTCACTGTCATCACCTCCCTGCTACTCGCCTCTCTCGCCATGTCCACCTCCCCCGCCGGTGTGCTGCGGGTGGTGAACGAACGATTCAGTTCAGGGCAAGTCACCGAGCGCGTGCTGCATCTGTCTGCAATCAGTTGCGTGCTCGCCGTGTTCGCATTCAAGGTGATTCTGGGCTTTCATGTCTTCGAGTCCTCAGGAAGCCTGCTCGATGCCGTATGGCACAGCCTTGTCACTCTGGTCGCTTCGACCGCACTGGGCATGCTGTTCGGAATCGGCGTGCCGATCCTGCGGCGCCGACTGGGCAAGGTGGGCATGGATGCCACCGTCACTTTTGCCATTGCCATCATCCTGCTGGTGGTGCTGGCCAAGACACTGAAGTTCTCGCCCATCCTGGCGACGCTGACCTTTGGCCTCGTAGCGCGGCACAGGCGCATCACGCTCAGCCAGACGCAGCGCAACTTCGGCGCGCTCGGCGATCTGCTGGTAGTGCCGCTTTTCGTATTCATCACTTCGACGCTGGAATGGCAGCGTGTGCTTGCCGGCGCCGGCATGGCATTCCTGTTGATCGCGATCCGCCTGGTGGTGAAGACCACTGCCATCGGCACCTTGGCGCACATCAGCGGCATGTCGTGGAGAAAGGGCATGCTGACCGGTTTTGCGCTCGCGCCGATTTCGGTGTTCGCCATCCTGACTATTGAGCATGCACGCTATATCAGTGCCAGTCTGGTTGACCATCTCGCCCCGTTTGCGGCGATGGCGCTGTTGCTGGACATCTTTGGCCCGATCATGACGCAGCGCGCACTGATCTGGGCGAAGGAAACACCTGATTCCGAGGAGACCTGACCATGGCGTTGGAACCGTTCAAAGTCTCTGATCCCCTGACGCTCGGTGTAGAGCTTGAACTGCAACTCGTGAGTTTGAGCGATTTCGACCTGGTATCGGCCAGCCCCGACATGCTGGATTTGCTGGGACGCAAGCCGTTTCCCGGCAATGTCACTCCTGAGATCACCGAGAGCATGATCGAGATAAACACCAGTGTGCACACCGGGCACGCTGACCTGTTATTCCAACTGCGCCAGATCCGCGATACGCTGGTGAAAGCCGGCGACACGCTGAATGTCGGTGTCTGCGGCGGTGGCACGCATCCTTTCCAGAAGTGGTCGGAGCGGAAGATATTTTCCAAGCCGCGCTTCAAGGAAGTCTCAATTCTGTACGGATACCTGGCCAAGCAGTTCACCGTGTTCGGGCAGCATATCCACGTCGGTTGCGCATCCGGTGACGATGCGCTTTTCCTGCTGCATTCGCTGGGGCGCTACATACCGCACTTCATCGCGCTGTCCGCTTCCTCGCCGTATTTCCAGGGACGCGATACGCTCTTCAATTCCGCGCGCCTGAACTCCATCTCTGCCTTTCCCTTGAGCGGCCGCGCGCCGTTCCTTACCCGATGGGTGGACTTTGAGCATGATTATTTCGCCCGCATGGAGCACACGGGCATCGTCAAGAGCA
Organism: Paucimonas sp.; assembly: GCA_029266815.1. GTDB lineage: Bacteria > Pseudomonadota > Gammaproteobacteria > Burkholderiales > Burkholderiaceae_D > JAQSWC01. The sequence continues at coordinate 615 of JAQSWC010000335.1, read as the reverse complement.
TGAAGGATTTTTATTGGGACATCCGGCCCAAGCCCGAGTACGGCACCATCGAGCTTCGTATTTGCGACACGCCCTTGACGGTCGAGCGCGCCGCTGCGCTGGCTGGTTACATGCAGGCCCTGTGCCGCTACCTGCTCGAACGCACCGAACCGGCGCCGGCGGAAGACGACTATCTGGTCTACAACTACAACCGGTTCCAGGCCTGCCGGTTCGGCCTAGACGGGACGCTCGTGCATCCCAGGACGCACGAGACCTTGTCATTGCGGGAAGACATCCTGACGACCTTGCGGAGCATGGAACCTTACGCAGAGGCGCAGGGCTCTATGCCGGCCCTGGAGCACCTCTACCGCACAGCCCACGAGGGTAGCGACGCGCACTATCTGCGCAAGCAGTATGCCGAGAGGGGCGGTGCCGAAGGTGCGGTGGACGCGGCGTTGCGCAGGTTCAGGGAAGACAGCCCATAAGCCTCGGTCGGCATTGCTTAGAAACGCGTGTCGCGTGCGGCGCGGAGGAAATGGTCGAGAATCGGCGTGCAGTCGAGCAACTCAGGAGCGCCGGCCTGGTGAAACTCGGGATGCCATTGCACGCCCATCACGAAATTCGATTTTCGGTAGC